>CALBIN010000505.1 GCA_937893275.1 uncultured Opitutia bacterium
GTCAGCAGTTCGGACCTTATTCAGTCGAGCAAATAAACGAAATGCTCGCACAACAACAAGCTGTGCTTTCGGATAACGCATGGATGGAGGGCATGCAAGGCTGGGAACCCCTAAATTCGGGGACTTTTGCTAACCTAGGCATCGGACAAAGCTCAGCTAGTGCTGCATCGCCAGCAGCAAAACAAACGAACCAGACCCCGATACAACATTCCGGGGCACCTGCTCAGGCAGCAGTCCCAACAGGTGGAGGAAGTTTCAGCATCGGAGACTCGTTGTCCCAAGGTTTTGACTTTTTCAAGGCGAATGTCGGGGCAAGCATCTTATTCGTAATAATTACCGTAGTCGTAGGAGCTATTCCTTTAGTCGGAGCTCTTCTCATGCCTTTAATGTCAATCAATTTCATGGCTGGAGTTAAGAAGTATCGGAACAACGCTACCCCATTTGACGTGGGCCAACTTTTCGACTTCTCCTATGCCGTGGATAAAATCGTCGGTCCATTGGTCGTAGGAATTTTAATCATGATCGGAATGATCTTTCTAATTGTGCCCGGAATAATCCTCGCCCTCATGTGGGCGTTCCTTTATTGCGTATTGGCGGATCGCCCTGGAACGTCGTTCTCCGAAGCAATGAAAATTTCGGCGGCAGTCACAAAGGGAAATCGCCTGTCGATATTCCTATTTATGATCGTTTGCTCTTTGCTGGCCTTTGTTAGCATGATTCCCCTTGGATTGGGACTACTCGTTGCGATTCCCATGATACAAGCAGCCATGTACTGCGCATACGAAAACTGTAAGGGGAACTCGTAACCCATAACTTCTTTCCTTTTGCCGAAAGGAAAGGGGAAGGAAAATCTACTCTCAGCGGGTGACGCCAGCGTCCTCCGGATTCTCTCTATAGGCCATGCTCTCGGCGCGTGCAGCATAACTTTCTCGCAACAATTGGTCTCGCGTCTTGAGGTTCCCCG
This sequence comes from uncultured Opitutia bacterium, assembly GCA_937893275.1. GTDB lineage: Bacteria > Verrucomicrobiota > Verrucomicrobiia > Opitutales > Seribacteraceae. Next base: position 965 of record CALBIN010000505.1, read on the forward strand.
ACTCGAAATCAATTTCCTCGGAGGACTTTCCCTCTTCTTGCAACAAACGAGTTTCAAGGGATTCCTGATCCTCCTCGGATCCATCAGCGGACAGATGAGTCATGGGGTAACCCTCTGCCGCGAGCAACCTGCCCACCAGTATCGCTCGGTGGCAGGTAAGCGGGTCTTTCTCTGCGCAAAGCAAAGCGATTCTATATGTCCCCGCTCCCTTACGGAGCCGGCCAAGTCCATCGACAAAGGCGGGAAGTTTTTCAATTAGGTCGTAGCGAGCAATGCCGTCCAGGTAACACTCCGATTCCTCTCGCCGGGCACCCAGTTCCTTTCCAAGAAAAACGTAAAGCAGACCGGCGGATTCGAGAAAAGCCTTCAAGGGATCACGGGAATAGGCAGGTTCACGTTTCGAGTAAGGTTGTGACCGCAAGTCCGCCACTGCCTCAATTCCTTTTGCCTTGAGAATTTCGATAAACCGCTCGATCGCCAAACCCGCATAACCGATCGTATAGATCATGGGGAGTGAGGAGGAGGTTTCAGGTTCAGTGGGAATGACCTCCAATTCCTCGAGTTCAGGTGCACCCACTTCCCCGTCATTTGGTTCAACCTCTAATTCCATTCGCCATCTCGCCAATATTTCGAGGACGCCCTTGCCGTACTTGCGTACCTTCGCCTTGCCAACCCCTTTGACAGCAAGGAGTGCGTCCTCGTTTTGAGGAAGACTGGCCGCCATTCCGCGAAGGGTGGCATCCGAAAAGACCTGATAGGGTCGCACTCTGCCCGTTCTGGCTCGCGCTACGCGGAATTCTCGCAACTCCTCGAACACCTGCTCCCGAAGGTGCTCCGGGGTGACTGCCTCCGGAGCATCGTCCGCAGTTTGATCACCGTACCGCCGCCCACCCTTCTTCTTCGAAACCTTGCGCGTAAGAAACAATTTGGCGTCGAAGGATCCAGCAAGAAAAGCAGGAGCCTCCGAACCAAGACCGAGCACGGTAAACTTCTTTTCCTCGTCGATGTGACGTGACTCGAGAAGTTCTTGCCCGAGAAGCTGATCGATAACGTTTCGAATCTCGGGCTGTTTGTAATCCCTCAAGGTGCCGTAGCTCTCAAGCTGATCGTGCCCAAACCGACGAACCTTGTCGGTGTCGCCTCCACGAAGCACTGAGACCACCTGCAAAGAACCAAAGCGTTCTCCAAGATCGCTTACGCAACGCAACACGCTCAACGCCACCTCGTGACTGTTCGCCATTTCCGGCAGTTCCTCTAGACACACGTCGCAGGCACCGCACGATCCCGGCTCCAAGTCCTGCCCGAAATAGCGAGCTAGAAACCGGTGACGACATTGCGACCCCGAACTGAACCGATAAGTCTCGGAAAGACGAGCAAGAGAAGGCTCCAACTCAGCGGAACCTTCACTCAAGCTCTTCTCCACGATAAACTTCCACAAGGCAAAGTCCTCTCCTGAATAAAGTAGAATGCACTCCGCGGGGTCACCGTCGCGTCCCGCCCTCCCCGATTCCTGAGAAAAGTGCTCTATGGATTTCGGCATACGAGCGTGCAGAACGTAGCGTACGTCCGTGCGATCGATGCCCATCCCGAAAGCCACCGTCGCCACCACCACCCGGCACTCGTCCGACATAAACGCATCTTGTACGCGAGATCGATCTGAGCTCAACATTTCGCCGTGGTAAGCCATGGCGTTCACACCTTTCGCCTGCAGTTTCTCAGCCAGTGCGACCGTATCCTTGCGGCGGATGGCATAGACAATGCCAGCATCTTTGGGATTACGCTGGACGACGGAAAGAATTTGATCGAATCCGTCTCCCTGACGGGGGTAGAACTTATAGGTCAGGTTCGGTCTGTCCACAGACCCGATCACCAGTTCCGGATCCCTCATTCGAAGACGATCCCGAATATCCTCTATTACCCTTGGAGTAGCAGTGGCCGTACAGGCGAAAAAGGGTATTTCCGACCAACGGTCACGCAATTCTCCCAAGGCGAGGTAATCGGAGCGAAAATCATGCCCCCACTGGCTTATGCAATGAGCCTCGTCGACGATAACCATGCCGATCTCCAGTCCCGAGACCAATTCTTCGAAACCTTCCCCGCGCACCCGCTCAGGCGTTATGTACAGCATGGAAAGTTCTCCCCCTCGCAAACGTCGTAAAGCCTCTCCCCGCGAAGCCGCATCCTGAGAACTGGCCAGCATTTCAGCAGCGACGCCGTTTAACTTGAGCCCATCCACCTGATCCTTCATCAAAGAAAGGAGAGGAGATATTACTAGATTCAGCTTCCCATTGCAGATGGAAGGCGTCTGAAAACAGAGACTTTTCCCGCCTCCTGTGGGTAATACAAGCAAGACGTCGCGACCCGACAAGGTCGTCTCTATGGCTTCCTTCTGGTTTGGGTAGAGGCGGTCGAAACCCCAAGTTTCGCGAACGACGTCGAGATAGTTTTGCATGGATTGTTTGAGTGGACTTTCTTCCGAAAGCTTTGTCGGCAAGTCAAGGTAAAGGACTATTGCCAAGACTTTCCTTTGAAGTCTAATTATTAGCCATGTTTCGAAGACTCATTATTGCCGTACTCTCTGCCGTGTGTGGAAACATCTTCAAAACCCAAAAGGCAGTCGGCTACCGGACCTTAGTGTAATGCCACTCGCAACTCCTATAACTGACAAGAAAAGCAGCAGCAGCAGCGATAACCTTTTCGACCGTGACCGATCTGCGTCAACTTGCGAAAAAGTCAGAGCTAGTCGTCTCACTTTGCCAGACGACGGCAAACTCGGCACTCCCAGAATAGTCGCCTGCACGTCTCTCGCCCTGCCCGAAAAGTGATTGGCCGACTGACGCCATTTTTCCTTCCTCTCATCGTGGTCCTTGCCCAAGAGGATGTATTGGAACCGATAGAAGTTCAGGGCATTGCGAGACCTGCGAACAGTCCGGAAATCATTGTTTTCGATCGTCAAGACATCGACGCATCACCAAGCATACACTTAGACGATCTCCTCCGATCCAATCCATCGTTCTCCACCTACCGTAGATCTGGTTCAGGCATTGCCCACCCCACAAGCCAAGGAGTGTCCCTCAGAGCGGGAGGAACTAGCGCGACCTCCCGTTCTCTTGTCCTACTAGACGGAATACCGTTGAACGATCCGTTTGGTGGCTGGGTCCGCTGGAATCGCTTCTCTCTCTCAGATCTGGAAGCCGTCCGCTTTGGGCGCAAAGGCGCCTTTGCCTCCTCGGCAGGAAGCATAACCCTTCGAAGTCGTCGACCCACGGACAAGCCAATCCACCACCTTGGTCTTGCTGGCGGTGATGTCCACGGTTTCTCCGTGCACGGATTCACCGCTACGACCACCAGCCAGGAGGACTGGGAAGCAACGGTGGGTTTCCGCATGGAGGATTACACCGGACACCCAGTGATTCGGGCCTCCCAACGCGGACTTGTTGACGAGAACGCATGGAGCCGCATGCAGGCGGCCCGCGCAACTGCATCCCATTCCTCCCCATTCGGTCGTTTAACGATGAGTTTCTCGGGTTTTGATGAGCATCGCGGCAACGGCACCCCACTAGGCCGCAATCAAGGGCATGGTCTCGATTGGTCCCTCGGATTGGAAAACGAGGGTGCCCAGATAACCCTCTTCGGTCAGGAACGCGACTTCGCGAGCCTCTTCCCAAAGGTGATCGGACCAAAGGAGGACCGAGGCGAGGAAGAGGTTGCCCTCGATCAATTCTCCGTCCCCGGGTCCTCGTTGGGGTTCGTAAACAAACACTCATGGGAAGCCGGCGAACACAATATGGGGTTAGCGTTAGTGGCTCTTCGGCGAGAAGGAGAAACAAACGAGGACGCCTACGGCAAACGCCGCATAGCTGGGGGAAAACAAAGTCAAGTGGGTATATCGATTAGCGATCAATGGAGATTTGCAGACAAGTGGAAACTGGCAACCGATCTTCGAACCGACTGGCTTCGAGAAAATGATGGCATGCGCAAGCGTTGGAACCTTGCCAGCGGAACAGTGCTGGAAGAAGAAAACTTTCCAAACCGCGAAGATCTCGAGATCGGCGGTTCGTTGGCATTGTCCAGAAAACTGTCGAAGAACCTCTCGACCCATGTCTTCGTCCGGACCAAAGTCCGACAACCCACCTTGAACGAACTGTACCGCCCATACCGAGTGGGGGACTTCTCCGTGTCCGCCAACGAGAATCTCGAAACAGAACGCGTCACTGGGTTGGAACTCGGTCTGAATTGGAATGCTTCAGAACGTTTCGCGGTTTCCCTGAACCTCTTTCACGACTGGCTTCACGACTCCATCGCCAATGTTTCGAATCCTGCAATAGACCAAGAGAACAACGCCACCAGATGCAACCTCGATGATTCACGGATAAAGGGTCTCAAACTATCGATCGAGTGGTTTCTAGCAAAGGAGCTCTCTCTAAATCTTCATGGTCTGCTAATGGATACCGAAGTGAAGAACAGTCTTGAAAACCCAGGACTGGCAGGCAACCGGTTTGCCCAAGTCCCGAAGCAACGCACCACCGCCTCGCTACTCTGGTCGCCAAGTCCGTGGGAACTGCGCCTAGATGCCCGCCACGAGTCCGAACGCTTCGACGACGCCCGAAATTCCCGATTGCTCGACAATTGCCTCGATCTCGACATATCCCTTTCGAGAAGATTTTCGAAAAGCACTCGCATGTTTTTTACGGTAAACAACATAACGAATGAGGAAATCCAGACCCACCGTAGTGCAGAAGGCCTCGTGTACGTTGAAGCTCCGAGAAACTGGTTGGCAGGTTTGGATTGGAAATTCTGAATTTCATTTAAAAAGATAATACATTCGTTATTATTTTTCGGTAATTTGTAACTTAGGCTTGTTCTTCGCGCGAGGAGAGATATATTAGGGGATTGAAACTTGGATATTGTAAGCTCAAAGTGAGCAAAATTCAGTAAAATGTTTCAAGAAACACCCTTTAAATCATAAAGCAATGATTCATAGATACTTAAAACTAAAAACCCTTGGGGTAATCTTACTTGTTTTCACGATGCACACAGCTTCGGCTCGTGACTTCTCGTCAGTGAACGGCCAGAAATTATCAGGCGAGGTGATAAAGTACTACGGAGACTACATACTCTTCAAGCGGTCGGATGACCATCAGCTTTTCCGTTTTAAAATGGAAGTTCTATGCGACAAGGACCAAGCATTCGTAAAAAACAACTTTGCCCCGGACCGCGAGGACGTCCCGACTCTTCCTCGACCATTATCGTCGCGAGACGTTACTAAGTTCGCTTTGGGAGTAGACAGTTTATTGGACACGCAACTTCGAAAATATCGGCAGCGACCAAACAAAACGATCGAGGACGAGGCGTTTTTGCGTCGTGCCTATTTGAAAATTGCCGGGCGAATTCCGTCCTTGGAAGAAACTCAAGCCTTCATCAAAAACGGTCGGCGGACCTCAAAAAGACAAGAATTGGTCGATCAGCTCCTAGGTTCCGACGGATATGTCAGCCACTGGTATCATTTCTGGGCCGATATTCTTCGCGCCAAAGAACGGATGCAAGGTGCAGCTGGCATGTCGGGAAAACCCTATGTTACGTTTATTAAGGACTTTGTACGGGCCAACAAACCCTACGATCAATTCGTCAGAGAGTTGTTGTCCTCCAAAGGACCTGTATGGGAAAAAGGTAATGGAGCGGTGGGCTATTATTTCCGTGACCGAGGTATGCCATTGGACAATATGGCCAATACAGTAAGAATTTTTCTGGGAACTAGTTTGGAATGCGCGCAGTGCCATGATCACCCCTTTGATCGATGGTCACAGAAGCAATTTTACGAAATGGCAGCCTTTACACACGGCGTCGGTGATGCTCGCAGGAAAGTGGGAACTGAAAACTTAGCCACCTTCAACAAACTTGTTCGAGAAAAGCAAAAAGAAGATCAAAAGCTTCGTAACGTAGCTAGAGGCATCAGAGATATCGTACAGTTTGGCGTAGATGATCCCGGTCAAGGAAAAATCCGACTTCCGAAGGACTATCAATACGATAACGCCAAGCCCAACGAGGAACTTGAAGCCCGCACAATTTTTGGCCTCGCCGTAGAACTGGATGAAAACCTCAAGGAAATCGGATCTCGGGAAGCTTACGCCAACTGGCTCGCATCCGATGCTAATCCTCGATTCACTACGGTGATTGCCAATCGTCTGTGGAAGCAGGTCATGGGGATTGGGTTGATCGAACCCGTCGACAATATGATGGACGACACCACGGCGTCTAACCCGGAACTCCTGCAATATCTGGACAAGCTTTTGGTTGCCCTCGATTACGACGTAAAGGAATTCCTTCGAGTTTTATACAACACCAAGACCTTTAACAGAGCTACTCCCACAGAGCAGTTCGACCTGTCTTCGGACACGCCTTATCTCTATCCCGGGCCGATTTTGGAACGCATGACGGCTGAACAAATATGGGATTCTCTCTTGGTGCTGACCTACCCAGAAATCGATAAGCGCAAAGTAAAAGACAATCCCGCCGAGTACGAGCGATTTGAACGCTACTCGGAAATGTCGGGCGAGGAACTTTTGGCGGAAGCCATGTTGATGTCCACCGACGGCAAGAACATGATGATGAACAAGGATGACGGCAAGATGGCTGCCAAGGCTGGCCCTGCTGAAAACGTAAATTGCCCCATTAAGCCGGGACGTGCCGTCGACCCTGGGATCACCGTCGTGAGCGAAGGCAAAACCATCGCCTTCTGCTGCAACGGTTGCAAAAACAAATTCATGGCTAATCAAGCTGCGCCAAAACCGAAAAAAGGATCAAAGGCTACCGCAGACAAGAGTAATGGGATGATGGACGGCGGAGTAACATATGTTAACGCAAGGGAGGCCCGAGCTTCCGAAATTGGATCACCCGCTCCCGTTGGTCATCTCGTCCGCGAGTTTGGTGGTTCCGATCGAGAGCAAATCCAAAACAGTCATCGGGATGCCTCAGTTACTCAGGTTCTTTCCTTGCTAAATGGCTATGTGGAGAAAAAAATACTTAAAAACAAAAAGTCGGTAGTTCTCCAAAATCTCGCTAAGGTTGAGAACATGGACGACAAAATAGATACTATTTTCTACACAATCTTCAATCGTAAGCCCGACGCAAGAGAGGAGCGAGATTCAAAGGACTTCGTTAAGAAATTTGGAGACGATGCATACCCGGATCTTATCTGGACACTCGTAAACAGCCACGAATTTATCTTTGTACAATAGATTTTCGTCCCACCCATTTTAAAATAATAATGAATCCGAAATACAGCCATGAAACAACTGATACGCAATTTTGACGACCTTGGCAGACGCCAATTCATCGCACATGCAGCAAAAGCTTGTCTTGGAGTAGGTCTTCTACCCATGCTTGGAGACAAAGTCAGTACTCCCCTTAATGCCTTAACTCCCGGAGTTCGTCATGCTACAGCAAGGTATGTGATTTACCTCAACATGGCAGGTGGCATGACCCACCTCGACACCCTCGACCCGAAGCCGAACAACCCCAAGATGCAAGGACCGACCAAAGCCGTACAAACAAGTGCGGACGGGATCATTCTGGCGGAAAACTTTGCGAAAACTGCAGCGCACATGCACAACGCAGCCGTAATCCGTTCCATTTCCACAAACCAAGGAGCCCACGAGCAAGCTGGTTATCTCATGCACACAAGCTACGTTAAACGTGGAACGATCGTGCACCCAACCTTTGGTAGTTGGGTAGCCAAGATGTCCGGGCAAATCAACCGTACGATTCCAATGAACGTTCGCATCGGGGGAGGCAGTAATGAATTAGGCGCAGGGTTCCTTGAGTCTCAGTATGGTCCACTTCCTATCGGCAACCCAAAGGCGGGTCTCGCCAACAGCAAAATGGCAGACTATTTGAACGAAGACCGTTTTGGTCGCCGCCTGGCCATGGCGGATAAGATGAACACAAAATTCAGCGACCGATTTCCACAAAAAAAGGTTCGAGCCTATACCGATCTTTACAAGGATGCGGTTAAGCTCATGAGAAGCGAAGACCTCAAAGCTTTCGACATCGCGCAGGAACCTAAAAACATACAAGAGTTTTATGGTGAATCAAATTTTGCCCAAGGTTGCCTGCTCGCCCGGCGTTTAATTGAAAACCAAGTTCGTTACGTTGAAGTTACTCGAGGCGGTTGGGACACTCATGACGAGAATTTCGATCGTGTCGGCGAAAACTGTATGGAAGTCGACCAAGCTCTTAGTGCTTTGCTATACGACCTTGAACACCGAGGACTGCTGAAAGAAACTCTTGTCGTACTCACCTCCGAGTTTGGTCGCACTCCCGAAATCAATCCCCGCAATGGCCGTGATCACTGGCCCAAAGCTTTCTCCGCCTTTATGGCCGGCGGTGCAATCAAAGGCGGCACGGCTTATGGAAAAACTGATGAAAACGGCAAAGAGGTTGCTGAGAGTCCAGTCAAACCACCCGACTTGAACGCCACTATCGCCTACGCTCTGGGATTGCCGTTAAATGAAATTCAATATTCGCCATCCGGACGACCGTTCACAGTAGCTCATAAAGGCGAACCTATTCTCGACATCCTAGCTTAGCTTAAGCAGGGTCGAGAATAGAATAATACCGATGGCGAAGCAGATCGCCACCTTATCAATCGCATTCATATTGTTGATTGCGGCAAGCACCGCACAGGCTGTCGAGCCTTTCCGCACATTCAATACGGTTCAAGGCCACTCGATGACTGCTAGATTCATTGGCTATAAAGGGAATCAAATATACATTGAAGGTCAGGATGGCCAACGTTTCGCACTTCCTTACGAATCACTACAAGCGGATGACCAACGCTATTGCGGTGATGCCGTAAGCAAAAAACGTGTCGTGGAAGGCGTCCCTCCTGCCGCCCCCGCGCCTGCTCAGCCTAAAGAAACTGTTCCGACTCCTCCTAGTAATCCAGAACCTAATCCTCCCCCTTCCCCCGAACCGGAATCTTCCCTGCTTAGGTCAGGATCATTTTTCAGCCATAAGATAGCTCCCTTGGGAGTGGACCCAAAAAGTATGACTACCGGCGGCGGAATGCCCGCACCTGGTGAACCCATTGATTTTCAATCCCATGTGCTACCCTTGCTTCAAGAGCGTTGTACGGATTGCCACGGAGCTCCCTTCGAAAAGAATGGACGAAC
>CALBIN010000506.1 GCA_937893275.1 uncultured Opitutia bacterium
GCAAGGCACCCGCCGATGAGGGAGTCGCCAAGAGTGTAGCCATGCTACGCAAGGCGTTTGCCTAGATTCTTCTAAAGCGTACGTTTCTTGTCCTGATTGCTTGAACTAAGGAGTGCGTAGGTAGGCTAGCAGGTCGGCCACGGCTTCCGGATTCAAGGCCGTTTCGAGTCCCTCGGGCATAAGGGATTGGCCAATGGCTTGGATACTCTTGAGGTTCTTTCGGAGAACGGTCACCTCCTGTCCTGATGCGGTGCGAAGGATTAGGGCGCTAGGAGTTTCCGAGGCTAGAACGCCAGTGATGGCTGAATCGTCTTTGCTTATGACGAGGTAGGTGGTGTACGTCGTTTCCACCGCTTGGTTCGGATCCAGGATTCCGATTAGCCAGTCGTTGATTGGCTTGACGGAGAAGGTGGCGAGGTTCGGTCCCACTTTGTTGCCTTGGCCCTTGAAGCTATGGCAAACGGAGCAATTTGTCGTGAAAAGAAGCTTGCCGTTCTTGGCACTACCCTTCAGGTCGCCTACGCCTGCGTATCGCTGGATGACCTTGGCCCGGTCGGGATTTATTCCACCGAGAAGTTGCTTGGCCCGGGTACTGATGGCTGGGCGAGGGTATTGAAGTAGCTTTTGCCGGTGGGCAGGGCTAATCTGGATGGTGGATAGCTTGCCCGTCTCGATGGAGTCAAGCAGAGCGTGGGCTGATTCGTCTCGCCCCAAAAGGTGTTCAGCCACTGCAACGCGGTCGACGGGGGCATAAGAGTTCCAGTGGGTCAGCAAGACCGAGGCTGTTAAAGGTTGGTGCAGTTTGGGGAGAGTGTTCAAGGCTACTTTGCGGATGGAAGGTCGGTTCCCCGCCGCAAGAAGATTGCCCAGCAGGTTGATGTCTTCTCGTTGCTCGGTTGGTCCTCGACCGAGCAGGGCAATGGCGGAAAGTCTTGCGCTTTCATCAGCTTGGTCGTCTCGGGCGATTGCCCGAACCTTGGAGAAAACGGTTTCGAACCCTCTAATGCCTCGCTCGGAAGCCTTGGCCAGCCTTTGGTGAAACTGGTCGAGCGGTTCGTTCCGTTGCTCGATAGCGCCGACGAAGCCATCCATGAGAATGAACTGTCGGCGAAGATCCTTTTCGGCAGCAATTTCGTCGAACACTTTGGCCAGGGGTTCCAAGTTGTCCTGCAATATGGCGAAGCGTATGAGATCGGAAAGGAGGGCTGTGGGTGCTTTCGTCTCTTCCAAGAAGATATGCTTAAGCATGGCGGCGGCGTGGGGCAGAGCCGAACTTTTGACTGCCAGTTGAACGCGGGGTTCGTTGGCATCGGCAAGTGCGAGCCGTACGAGAGCCTTTCCCGCCTCCACATTCTTCCACTCGCCGAGGGAAAAACCGACTTGCCTGCGAACCCGGATTGACTCGTCTTCGATCCGTGAAACGATTAGGTCGGCATGATTCTCCTCGCAGAGGCGAACGGCCTGTTCGCGTACGCTGAAATGAGGGTCTTCCAAGGCTTGCTTCAGCACCTTGGAATCGAGACCGTCGAGACCTTCCAGAATGCAGAGAGCCTGAAGGCGAACCTTTGGACTCTTGCTCGTTTGGGCCAACTTGCGAAGGTCGGCGGATGCATCCTCGCCCCCCCGAGCTAAGAGCAGACGCTGGATAGTGTCGCGTTGCCAACCGTTAGGGCTGTCGAGAGCAGTCACGAGTGTCTTAGTCGACATCCGGTCAAGACGGGGCGTCTTTCGAAGTTTGGATCCTTTTGGTAAAACGCGCCAAATGCGGCCTCTGTTCGAGCCTTCGCGCAGGTTCACCCTGCTTTGCATTCCCAGGGGGATCCATTTCGGATGTTCGATTACAAGCCGGTACATGTCGGCCACGTACAAGGCTCCGTCGGGACCGGTTTTGGTCATGGCAGGTCGAAACCAATTGTCAGAACTGGCGAGGAATTCGCTTTTCTCCTCACCTTTGGCGCGATGACTTGTGAAGGTGATGCCGTCAGGTGCGAGCATCTCACGATGTACGAGGTTGTGAACGGGTTCACTGATAAAGACGCTGTGCTCGAAATCCGGACCGAAGAGTCCGCCGCGATAAGGCGATGGGCTATTTGCGCTCGTGACCATGCCGTAAGCACCTGGCATGTTTGGACGTTCCATTCGTGGACTTATCGGAAAGCAACGACGAGAGTCGGGGTAGTTGAAAAGCATTTTGCGCGTATCCTTGACGACCAAGTGCGGGTTACGTGTAACGTAGTGAAGCGGCAGGTGGATGTGCCAAAGCCAATTTGGATTGTTGTTGCCGAACCAGTTTCCCCAGTCGTCCCGGTGCAGACCGAACTGGGTTTGGTTGAACAGGGTCTGCATCTCGCCCGTGACCTTGAAGCGAAAGTCGCGGCCATTGATGTTCACGATTTTGCCCGTGGCGGTGCTCTTGATCATTCCTCCACTGTCGCCATTTGCGGCGTAAATCCAATTGTCCAAGCCTAGGACGAAGCCGTTCATGCGATGTTGCTGATTGCCTTCGCGAAAACCCGTGAAGAGGACCTTGCGAAGGTCGGCCTTGCCGTTGCCGTCAGTGTCCTCGGCATAGAGGATGTCGGGGGCAGCGCTTACAAGGACGCCTTGTCCCCATGCCATGACGCCGCTTGGGAAGTTGAGTCCGGAAAGGAACACGGTCGAATGATCGTATCGACCATCATCGTTACGATCCTCGAGAAAGCGAACGATACCACCTGGTGCCCCCTTGCCGTTGATCCCCGAGGGATAGTCCCCCATCTCGGTCACCCAGAGTTTGCCGTCAGCTCCCCAGTCGAAGGCAACGGGATCAAGGACCTGTGGTTCGCTCGCGACCAACTGTACCTCGAAGCCGTCGCGTGTCTTGAAGCATTGTCTGCTTTCCTCAGGCTCCTTAGCTCCGGGACCACCGAAATCCAGCAACTGCTTGAACGAGCGGCGATCGACCACGTCCGGGAGATTTGCGGTGTTTTCGTTTTGCACCCAAAGATGCCCGCTATGGAACCACGCCCCATTGTTCGGATTGAACCCCCCGCGAGAAATCATTGGGATGGCGTTGGCGTCGTTGCGCTTTCCTTCCCGTACTGTGTAACTCCAACCCGGATGCCAACCAAGACCGGCATTGAGGTGTGTGGCCCAAAGGTGAATGCTCCAGTGCTCCTCATCGGAAAACACGATGTCATCAAAGCCGTCATCATTAAGGTCCACAAACCGCAGGCCTTCACTCGCGTGGTTAATACCATCGGGCAGACCATATCCCCGTTCGCTCCAGCTTTTCTTTTTTGCGTCCCAACCGTAAACACTTTTACCGACCAGCTCGCAAACGCCGTCATTGTCAACATCTCGAAGGATGCCTACGTTGTCGTTTGGTTTACCGATTTCGGCAGAGAGCTTATTGAGATTCTCGACGACGTTTTGTTTGGCATCGATTGCAAACCAGCGGCGGGAGTCAGCGCCCAAAGAGCGCACGGAAAAACTTATGGATCGCTTCTTTTTCACTGTACCTTTCTTCAGGA
>CALBIN010000507.1 GCA_937893275.1 uncultured Opitutia bacterium
CCCGTCTGGGCGGAAATCGCTTTTCCTAAAGACCTTGAAAAGGGTGAAGCCACCAAACTGAAATAACTTAAAAGTGATTTCGTTCATGACCAAAGATTGCAAAAAGGGCTTTGTCGTTTTGTAGTGTCGTACATCATGAAAAGAACAAACAACGAAAGTCCGGCATGAGCGACCCTACGCCAGGTTTTCCAACGCACGGTTTTGATTCTCCGCGTAAAGTTACGGATTCAATTCAAATTATAACATCCTTGGAGCCCGACACGCATATCATTTCCTACGGTCCACAAGACGTGAGCTCGAGAATAATCGGATCCATCATATATGTTGTATTCGCAAGTATTTTCAGCGGAGTGCCATTGTATTTGGGGATACATGGCTGGTCCAAACTTTTCGAACGCCCCTTCGAGGAAGCCGGTATGGTGGTCGCGGGAGCCTTATTGATTGGAATTGGTTTACTGCTCTATTTCTGTCGCGAAATACTTTGGATCTTGTTCGGTTCGACATTTTTCACCGTATCCAGACAGGGTCTCGAGATCAAAAAACGGTTTTTATATTTTTCCACAAAAAAATTCATAGAGCATGAGGAAATCAAATATTTCCAGATGCACATAAAGAGGACTAGTCATTCTGAGGGCGGAGGCAGTTCCAAATGGTACACTCTTTGGGTTGTTGGCAAAAAGAAGTATAAACTGGATTCCAAGACACCCAGTCGTGAATCCATCGTGTGGTTGAGCGAGACCCTTTCGGAGTGGTTCGGAGTTCCTATCGAATCAAGCCGTTAGTCCAAGTTTACCATGCCAATCATTCTACCGCCGGTCGCTCGTCGCCAATTCATAAAGGGTTCGCTCGCTCTTGGCGGCACTACGTTTACAGCGTCTTCTTCTCTAGCCAAAGCAGCTGACCATTTCGCTCGATTGGATCAAAACCGGGTGGCTTTGCTTGCCGATACTCATATTAGTGCCGACCCCAACCTATCTTACCCAGGGACGAAGTGGCCCGGTTCTCCGGTCGGGGAAGACGAGCACGAAAAGGTAAATATGGCGCAATGCCTTACTGAGGCAGCCAAAAGCGTAACCGCCCTCAATCCTCGTCCCGCACATTTGATCGTCAATGGCGACTGCGCTATGGGAAGAGGAACGGAAGCCGAGTACAAAGAGTTACTCAGGCTTCTTGAACCGATTCGTGCAGCTGGAATTACCGTCCACGTGACGATCGGCAATCACGACAATCGGGAGAATTTGTGGAAGTTGATCCCGTTCCTGAAGAAGGAGCAGATGGGCATTCAAGCGGGCGTGATTGAATTGCCGCATGCTAACCTCTTGCTGTTGGATTCCGGAAGAAAGGGCATTTTGGGAGACAAACAGTTGAACTGGCTTGCCCAAGAACTCGATGGACGCTCGGAGAAGCCGGCCCTTGTTTTCGGTCACTTCAACCCGTACCCCAATCGTGGCGTGCGCCCCATCAAGGGCATGAGCGACGGACCCTCTCTTTTGACACTACTCGCCAAACGAAAGCATGCCCGGGCTTATCTTTACGGCCATACGCACGAATGGCAGCAGGATCAACGCGACCACCTCCAACTCATCAACCAACCGGCCGTAAGCTATTACTTTGGGAAAGGCCATGCCCATGGCTGGCTCGACATGAAGCTAACGGAAAAGTCCGCCGACTTGGAATTGCGCTGCATCGACCCCAAGCACTTGCAACACGGTGATCGAAGGAGAATCGTTTTGGTGGACAAAAATAAATAGAGCATATGAAAGAATACGCCACTAGCTTCGCTGTCTTCTGCTTTGTCAGCTTGGTTGCCGTAACTCTCTTATCCGAGAAGTCACTCGCTAATGGGAGGAAGTCCTCAACCGACTTTCCTCCGGTCGGAGAACTTACCGTTTTAGACGGCATGCCTGATCCGTTCGTCAAATCTGATGGGGCCAGAATAAGTTCAACCAAAGAATGGTCTGACCAGCGTAGGTATCTCAAAGCAATGTTGGCCCACTACCATTATGGAGCAATGCCCCCAAGGCCGAAACAGTTTGATTTGAAGCGGATCTGGCGAAAGTCTGTTCCCGGCGAAAACGCGATTCACGAGCGCTACGCCGTCACCCTGATCAGGAATCAGAAGTCGACAACCTTTCATTTCGAGCTGATCCGGCCGGTAGAAGGCAAACGAGCGCCTGGCATTATTAAAAACTGCTACATGTTTTTTGAGGGTGAGGACAAGGCTCGCCTAACAGCCGAGCACGACAAGGCGGCGGCAATGCAGGCTGTTTCGAGGGGGTACTTACTCTGTAAGTTCAACCGTAACGAAGTGGCCTTTGATGGGCGCGATAACCGCGACACCGGAGTGTTCCCGCTCTATCCCGAATACGATTGGGGCACGATTGCAGCATGGGCCTGGGCACATGGGCTTGTTGCTGACGCTCTGGATAGACTTGGACTTGTCGACATGAAGAAGATAGTCGCAACGGGTCACTCTAGAGGTGGAAAAACTGCCTTGTGCGCCGGTATATATGATGAGCGTATTGCCATCACTGCACCCAATTCATCAGGTACTGGAGGAACAGGTAGCCTTCGCTATTTCGAAGCGGGGCAAAAGCCCCAACGTCTAATCTTACACAAGAAGACATTCCCACATTGGTGGGTCAGTCGTTTCTTTGATTTTGGCGGTAAGGAAGACCGACTTCCATTCGACTCACACACGGCAAAGGCCTTGATTGCACCGCGAGCTCTAATCAATGCTCATGCCCGGCAGGACTACTGGGCAAACCCTTATGGCACCGAGTTGACCTATCGTGCTGCCGACAAGGTTTTTAAATGGCTTGGGGCGGAAAAACAACAGGGTATCCATTGGCGTGACGGAAAGCATGCCCAGAATGAAGAAGATTGGCAGGCTTTACTCGACTTCGCGGATTGGAAGTTCTTCAATAAGAAGTCGGAACGGAGCTTCTCCAAACTCGCATACCTTGATGCCAAACTACCTATCAAATGGAATGTTCCGGACATGGGCAAGAATCTCGACAACGAAGGCCAACCCTCAACGGTGATTCCCGTACCATCGCCCCTTAAAAAGTTCATGCCGAGGCTACACCAAGAGAAACTCAA
>CALBIN010000508.1 GCA_937893275.1 uncultured Opitutia bacterium
GAATTTTGCCGACGTTCACCTCAGCCGATCCATAGGGAGGGCCATAGTTATTGGCTAAGTCAAAGTGCGTGATACCGGCATCAAAAGCAGCGTAAATCGTAGCCCTTTGGTTCTCGATCACGATGTCTCCGCCAAAATTGTGCCAACAGCCCAAGGTAATTGCAGGCAGTTGTATTCCCCATCGTCCACACCGACGATAGGGCATACGTCCGTCATAGCGCTTGGGATCAGGTGAGTAAGGATCGCTGGTCATGGACATCGAGAAAGCCTTTGCCAGTCAATTTGTCAACGTTGTCGTCCTCGTCAAAAAGGAATTCGACAAGGTTGATTGGCACTTTACGCCCAAGTAGGTCAATAATAGGGTGAACGTATGTTGGAAGCAGAAAGGCCTACAAGGAAAGCTATGACCTCACCCTTGCGTGAATTCGCACCATGCGAAAACTGAGTTTCGCCGTGACTTGTCTTCGCCTATGGTTGTTCGTGCTTACCTTCGCTTTCGTCGAAGAAAGTTTTTCCGAAGTGAAGCAAGTGCAATTCAACCGCGACGTGCGACCCATCTTGTCCAACCATTGCTTTGCCTGCCACGGACCCGACGAAAAGCAACGCAAAGCCAAGCTAAGGTTGGACCTCAAGGAAAGTTTGTTCGAGAAACGTGAAAACGTCTTGATTGCGAGAGGAAAACCCGGAGCGAGTGAATTGTTTCTTAGGGTCACTCACTCAGACTCCAAGGAACGTATGCCCCCCGAGGATTTCCCAAAACCACTTAAGGCGTCTCAAGTAAATACCATAAAGGCATGGATCGAACAAGGAGCGCATTGGGAAGATCATTGGTCTTATACACCGCCAAGGATACCTTCTCTTACAGGAAAAGAGGAACATCTTTCTCCGATCGATCATTTCATCCGCAAGCGACTAAATAATACCGAACTTTCGCCTGCTCGACCAACCGATTCCAGAACCCTTGTACGACGCCTGCATCTCGACCTTCTGGGTCTCCCTCCTGCTCCTTCAGTCGTCGAAGCATTTGCCGGCAACCCTACAACTCAAGCATACGCCAAGTTGGTCGACAAACTCCTCGCCTCCCCTCACTTCGGCGAAAGGCTCGCCCTGCCTTGGTTGGATCTTGCCCGCTATGCTGATTCCGTGGGTTACCAAAAGGACAGTCTTCGAGATTGTTGGCTCTACCGCGATTACCTGATTCGGGCCTTCAACGAAAACAAACCCTACGACCAATTCGTGATCGAGCAATTGGCGGGCGACTTGCTCGAAGGCGATCCTCTTGAGAAAAGAAGCTGGCTCATTGCATCGGGTCTCAATCGGATGAACCAGACAACGAGCGAGGGAGGGGCCCAGTCCAAGGAATATGTGGCAAAGTATGCCGCCGACCGTGTTCGCAACACCGCCGCCATCTTTCTCGGTTCCACCATGGGTTGCGCCGAATGTCACGATCACAAATACGATCCCTTTACCACACAGGACTTCTATGCCTTTGCCGCCTTTTTCGCCGACATCAAGGAACGAGGAGTGGGCTACCCGGAACACACCCCAATGCCGACCTATGCTATCATGGATGAACAGGTTGACCTGCAAAAACAGCTTTTCGAGTTGAAGAAAAAAATGGCGGGCTTCCCCAGTCAGCCCCAACTCGTCTCGCGGGACATGGCGGAAGAGGACACGGTTGCCCCTGTTATCACATTGAACGGGGCGGCAACGGTCCATGTCGGGGTTGGCGTATCCTATGTGGATTCCGGAGCGACTGCGCTAGACGCACTTGAGGGTAGGCTTGTGGTTACCAGTGAAAGTTCCCCACCGATGGCTAACCTCGTCCTGCACTGGAGCCTTGACTACCTGGATGGCACCACCATTCCGGACTCAAGTGGTCGCGGAAACCATGGCACATTGAAGGGTGCTGATCCCGCCACTGTTGTCATCGAAGGGAAGTTGGGCAAGGCGATCAATCTTCAATCCCTAAACGGGTACATTGACCGGCCGCACAATGATAGCCTGAACCTGCAGGAGCTTTCGGCAGCCTGCTGGTTTAAGTCGACTGACAACGGGGCTTGGTTCCACAATATCTTTGGAAAGTATGGCTACTCTTCGGAAACCCCGTTCTGGGGATTGGGATGGACGAGGAATGACAACATTGGCTTCACTGTCCGGGATTCTGCAAAAACCTGGCTTGTGGCAAAACCGCCGTCTGGATGGGGGCTGGATGGGGAATGGCACCACATTGCGGGCATCCGTTCATCGGGCAAAGTTCAGTTTTACGGGGATGGCAAGTTGATGGGCGCGGTGGACGACACAACGATTGACATTCGAAATACCCGGCAGGTGTCCGTTGGTCGGCATAGCGGCACTTACGCCAAGGTCGCCGTGGACGACATTCGCCTCTACAACCGCGGATTGACGAATTCCGAGATTGCTGTGCTTTTTACCGGAGGTGGACTGGATACCTCTGAAGCAGGAGAGAAAACCGTAAATTACACCGTCGTTGACTCCAGCGGAAATCTTGCCAAGGCAAAGCGAACAGTCATTGTGTCGAAGGATCCGCCTCCCTC
>CALBIN010000509.1 GCA_937893275.1 uncultured Opitutia bacterium
CTTCCCTTTGATTCTTAAGGGAAGCTTCATGCAAGGCGTTCTCAAGGCTGCCTAGAAACTTCATGCGGACTGCGGGTTCCGGTTGTTTTTTCTTCTTGGGCGGCATTTCGTGAAGCCGCACGCGGTCAAAGACCCGAATCCAGTGCCGCCGCACGTCTTCGTCATCCAAGTCCTGCGACAAGGCCTCGAAGTTTAGCCCCCCCTCGGCCACATCCGCATCATGGCAGTCCATGCAGCTCTGTTCCACAAAGGCCATTGGTTCGCCATCCTTGGCATGGCTGTTCGTAGACAGTGCAACCATGAGGACGAGCAAACAATGAGACCAAAAGAATTTCACCGTTTCACAAACAAGTCTGACATCACGAAGCGTTCGATAACGGTGCGGAGTTTATAGCCGTCCTGTTTCGCAGCTTGGGTAATGGCTTTGATTTGGGCACGGTCATCGACGGTCATCATACGGCGCAGGGAGAAGGTCGCGAGTTGCTCGACGAAAGCTTCGGCGAAGCGGTCGAGGTCATGGGCGAGGAGCTGCTTGAATTCATCTGGGCCGGCGTAGGCGCGACCGTCGGGGAGCTTGCCCGTGGCGTTGACTGGCGGGTTGGACCCTTGTCCACCGGGCACATTTTCCTCAGTGAGCCATTGGCCGATGGCGTTGAAGTTGTCGAAAGCGAAGCCGAGCGGGTCGATTTTGGCGTGGCAGGAAGCGCAGGTGGCATGCGTGGAGTGGGCCTCGAGTTGCTGGCGGATGGTGGCCTTCGGTTTGTCGGACGGCGTGGGCTCTAGCGGCTCGACGTTGGGGGGAGGAGGAGGGGGAGTGCGGCCGAAGATAGCCTCGCTTACCCACACGCCCCGATGTACGGGCCGGTGCCGGGTGCCGTCAGAGGTGAGCATGAGCACGGAGGCCTGGGTAAGCACGCCGCCGCGGTGGTCCTGAGGCTGGAGTTGCACGCGTTGGAAGCCCGCCTGCTTAAGGGCGGGCATTTGATAGTGGAGGGCGAGGCGTGAGTTCATCACCGTCCAGTCCGAGGCGATGAACTCCCTCAGCGAAAGGTTCTTCTCGAAGACCTCGTGAAAGAAGCCCGTGCTCTCCAGGGACATGCTTTGCTCGAGCCACTTGTCGTAATCCGGATACAGGTCCATGTCGGGCGGGAACATGCCGACCTTGTGCAACTGCAGCCATTGACGCGGAAAGGCGTCCGTGAAACGGTCGCTCTTCG
This sequence comes from uncultured Opitutia bacterium, assembly GCA_937893275.1. Lineage (GTDB taxonomy): Bacteria > Verrucomicrobiota > Verrucomicrobiia > Opitutales > Seribacteraceae. The sequence continues at coordinate 1,218 of CALBIN010000509.1, forward strand.
GATCGTCGAGCATGCGCCTCACTTGGGATCGAAGGACCTCGTGGCGGCGTAGCTCACCCTTTGAGGCAACCTTGGCCAAGGCCTTGTCGGGCATGGAACTCCACAGGAAGTAGGACAGCCGGGTGGCGAGTTCCCAGTCGTTCAGCTGATCCCTACTTTTGGCCGGTTCGCCCTCGACGAGGTAGTAAAAGTTCTTTGAACTGAGGATGCCCGTCAAGGCCCCGAGGTAGGCCCTGCGGAACTCTTCGCCGGCGGCTAGTTCCGACTGCATGAGCTTGAGGTAACGCTCCAGTTCGGAAGGTTTGACGGGACGGCGCCAGGCGAGACTGGCGAAGCGCTCCATGCAGGCTCGGGCCTCGGTCGGGTCTTTTTCATTCCTTGGATAGAGCTCATTACGCTTTTTCCGGACGGCGTCCGAAACGATGGGGCCCTCGTATTCGACCTTGTCGACGAGCAGGAGGGGGAAGACGGGCCGCCCGTCGTCCAGGAGAAGCTTGTAGCCGACGGGTTTCTGCTCGTTCAACTCCTGCAATTTGCTGATTGACTTGGGCGTGTGGCTCAAGGTGTGGCCATCGTCCAGTTTGCCCGGGGTCTCGTTGATCAGGCTATATCCGCCTTTGGCCAGGGCCACTTCAAACTCAACTGTGATGGACTTGTCTTCCATGGCGAAGACATCTCGTCCGGCCACCCCTTTCTTCAGGCTGTTGTTCCAAATCGACAGGCGTGGCATGCGGCCCTTGAAGGAGGGCAGGGCACTGAGGGTTACCCGCACTTTGTACAATCCGGGTTCGCGGGCGTTGAAGTTTCCTTCGCGCCATCCGGGAAAGAGCATCCAGCGTTGACCCTCGGGAGCTTTACGCCCACCCTTTTCTAGCTTGGCCGGCCGCTGGGGAAAGGCCTCGATGAGAATTTTTTCGGCGGCCTGCAGGTAACGCGTCACATGGGAGGGAGACAGGGATAGCATGGAGCCGATGCGGTCGAACCCGTGCCAGCGCGGATCCTCGTTCAAGGCTCCCGGTATTCGCGGGTCAAAATGTATGCCCAGCAGGTCGTGAATGGTGTGAGCGTACTCGTCGCGGCTCAACCTGTAATGAGCGACCCGCCTTCGCCTGGCCATGCGCTTGGCCCGGCCAGCCTCGATGTTTTGTGAAATCCACTCTGCCACCTCGCCCAGTTCGATCGCGGTCGGTTGCTTCTCCTTCTTGGGCGGCATCTCGCCGGAATTGATGCGAAAGAGCACCTCCACCCACATCTGAGCCGTGGTCTCCACCCCGAACTCGCGCTTCAAGGTATCCAGTCGGAAATCCCCCTTCTGTTTATTGGCATCATGGCAGCGCAGGCAGTATGTCTTGAAGAAGGCCTTGGGCTCTTTCGCCAACAGCCCGCCACTCGTCAAGACGAGCCAAAAGAGAAAATGCCTGAGCAGGGCGGGCATTATTTTTTCCGCATTGAGACCGACCCCGGATGTATCAAGCGGACGCTGTAGAGGGAGGACCGGGCAGTAATGAAGAGGGTCTTGTAGTCCTTGTCACCGAAGCAGACGTTGGCAGCGCCTTCGGGTACCTCTATGGACTCCAGCTTTTTGCCTTTTGTGTCGAACACGTGTACGTTCCCGTGCGTGGTATAGAGATGGCCCTTTACATCCACGGCCATGCCGTCGCTGCCCTCCTTGATCTTGTACAACTGCTTGCCCAGCTTGCCCTCCTTGGTCACCACATAGCAGGTAATGCTGGCCGGCAACTTGTGGAAGGCGGTGTCGGGATGACGCTTATGTCCGCCCGTGTCGGCGACGTACAGTCGCGAGCCGTTGGGAGAAAAGACGATGCCGTTTGGCATGGCCAGGTCCTTGATCAAAACCTCGACCTTGCCCGTTTCAGGATCCAATTTGTAGACCCAGTGCCCGGGGATCTCATGGGGTGCCCGCAAACCCCACGGTGGGTCGGTGAACCAGAGGGTTCCGTCCTTCCATACGGCTACGTCGTTCGGGGAGTTGAAACGCTTGCCTTCGAACTTTTCGGTCAGGACCTTTGCCTTACCGTCCTGCCCAATGCGGATGATGTTCCGCGCCGCATGTTGACAGGAGATAATGCGCCCGTCCAGGTCGAGAATGTTTCCATTGGCCTGCTCGCTCTTGCGGAATACGGACAAGCCGTCTTTTTTGCTCCACTGCATCAGCTGACTGTTGGGGATGTCTGAGAAGACGACCATGTTTTGTTTAGGCAACCAAACGGGACCCTCGGTAAACTTCATGCCACCGGCCAGTTTTTCCACCTTGGCGCCGGGAGCGACGAGGGAGGCGGCTTGGAGAGAGAGGGCCGCAACAGGGAGGGCGGCGGTGAGTGAAAGGAGGATTCGATTCATTTTTATATTGGGTTGGGTTCAGTAAATGGGCAGGACCATTTTTTGGCCGTGCTTTTGTTCCTCGATGGAATGGATGCGTTCCTCGGGCGGCATGGAGACGAACTTCCAGCTGTCGGCCTTCACTCGCACGCAGGTTCCGGGCGAATAACCCTTGAGCAGTTCCTTGAAGCGGAGAGTGATTTGCACGCCGCTGCTTCCTGCGCCGGGGTTCTTGACCTCGGTCCATTTCTCCAACTTGCAGAACTTGCGGTCACCACGATGATACCAAGTGCGTAGTGTTTTTTCAGCGCAAGCCACGGCGATGCGGTCGTTGCGCTCGCGGCTGAGGTCCTCGATGACTTCCCGATTCACCTCGAAGAGAGTGATGGTAAGACGGCCGCCCCCGAAGTCGAAAATCTCCACTTCGTCGATCCAGCCGGGCGTCCAGCGCTGCCGTTGGAAGCGAACGTGCTTTTTTCGCTGAAGCTCGGTGGATGCCTTCCAGGAAGCCTCGTCCAGCCACAGTTCGGTTACCGTGAATTCCCGCTCGGTGTTGTAATGACCGCCCTGCGCCCAGCCGAGGTTGAAGCGTACTGTGGTCCCAGGCTTGATGTCCGTCAAATCCACCCATCGCTTGTTCCGCCAAACGCGAGTGGTGGCGAGCAGGTCGAAGGTGAAGGGTATCTTGATGCCCTGTTCGACCAGCTTGCCGGAAGGCTCGAGGTGAATCTTCTCCTTTTCGATCTCCACGCTCTTTACCTTCCAGATTTGGCTGTGACGAGCGTAATGGCTGAAGTCGTCCTTCAGCATCAGGGCGTGGTTTTCAGGCACGATTAGTTTTTGGTAGCCCAGGGAGTCGGGAATCGGAGGTATGGTGTCTTCCTCCCCGTTGGGTGGAAGAAAAAACCAGCCGTTAAGGTGTGTGCCTAGCGGCATGTCGCGCAAGGCAGCCCGGGCTCCGTTCCGCCAAATGACGGCATAAGGAAGCAAGGCGAAGTAGTGAACGGGTCCAGCCCAGTAGCGACCGTTTTCGGCCCCGTCGATGCGAATGCCCCCTCGACGGTTGACCGGATCCATGTAGACCAATTCGCCCGAAAGGTAGCGGGCTTTTTCAAGCGGAGCGAAAGCAGCGGGATTCGTGGTGAATTTTTCTTCGGTGGCAAAAGAGAAACTTGTGCAGTATAGAGCAACCGCCAATGGCCTGAGACGGACGCTTAACATCGAGCCTCAAGCCTCCAAGTCGGAAAGGGAACCGTTGCTGTCGCCGAACTTGTCCGTCTCCACTCCCATCCTTTGGGCCATGGTAAGCAGCAGGTTGCTCATGCGAACCTTTTCGTTCACCGGCCGTGTGCAGATGGCGTAGTGCTTGCCGGGTTGGTTGAGTTGGTAGCCCTCGAAATCGACCTGCTTGTTGAAGTCCAGGTGAGAACCATGTTTAAGGCCGAGCTTGGAACCACCCGCAACAACGAGAGGCAGGTTGGCGTTGCCATGACTATGACCGAAGGCCATGCCGCTGCCCCACAGTGCCATGGTGGTATCGAGTAACGAACCGTCCGCATCCTTGGTTTCCGCCAAGCGGTTGATGAAGTAGCCGAACTGCTCGATGTTGAAGAGATCGCTCTTGGTCAGGTCGGCCATGAGCTTGGGATTGCCGTTGTGGTGGGAGAGCGAGTGGCGATCCTGGTTGACGCCGATCTCGGGGATGGCGGGACCTTGGCCCTCGATTCCGTTGCAGAAGGTCGCCACGCGGGTCATGTCCGTCTGGAAGGCGAGTACGATGATGTCGTACATCGTACGCAGGAAGTCTCCCATCTGTTGCAGCGAAACGTTTCGGTTGAGGCGGGATTTCACGCCCGTTTCCACCTTGGGCCGGGGAATGTCCAGCCACTTGTTGGCCCGCTCGGTTCGCATCTCGACCTCCCGCACGGAAGTGAGGTATTGCTCGAGTCGACCGCGATCGTCGCGACTGAGCTGCTTGTCAAGGGCCCTGGCCTCGGCTAGAACGGCGTCCAGGATACTGCCGCGACGGTGCAGGCCTCGACGCTGCTTAGCCACGCCGCCCTTGGGTTCCTCGAACATTTCACTAAAGACTACGCTCGGATTTCGCCGGGCAGGCAACACGATGCCGTCGGCGTTCCAGGAGAGCGAATGGCCTTGTGTAGTCATTTGCAGGGAATGAAAACGCGTACTCGGAGCGGTTTGCTCTGCCATCAACTGGTCCACCGAGATCGTGTTGCGGTCCGCCGCTCCCAGTTTTCCTCCGGTCAGCCAGATCTTGGCGCAATTATGGTGATGACCCAAACCGTTAGGGTGGTGCAAACCGCTGATCGGAGTGATGACGTCCCGAAACTTCTCCAGAGGCTTGAGCGTATGGGAGAACTTGTAGTCCTTTCCGGCATCGGTGATCTGCCAGTCTAGCGTGTTGACCCCGTTTGGAACATACATGAAGACGCTTCGCGAAGGCTGGGTCGGAATTGTCTTGTGCGCCGCCCGAAGCGGTTTCATGCAGTCGAAGAGCGGCAAAGCCATGCTTACCCCGATTCCCCGCAGGGCATGCCTGCGACTCATGAGCCATTTGTTGGTTTGAACGTTCATTGCAGCATTGTTTGTTCAAACTAATGAAATGCCAACGCCGGTCGCAGACAAGCGTTATCAGCTTACTGGAAAGCTTTTACCGAGTCACCCAGTCGGACATTCTCGCGTCCCAGACAAGGGAAGCGACTTTCTTGAGGTTGCTGTCGGGGGAGATCCGGTAGGCGGTGAGGCTTGCCCCGTTGGTGGCGGAAACGAGTAGAAACCTTGCCGTCGCGGTCAACAGCATCATATTCGCGGATCTCAAGCTTCGGCAAACACATACTACTTCGGTGTGCCCGGACCATTCTCAGGCAGGGGGTCTAGGGGCAGACCCGTCGATACAAGTTCAATTCCGCTGAGCAGGCTCTGGCCCTTGCTCGCGGTAAAGGACAGCGTGCAATCGCCATCGATTTGGACATCCGTGAACTCTTTGACCAAGCACTTCATCTTGCCTTGGGCCGCGGTGAAGATATCGAGATTTTTCAGCACGGATTTTCCCTGCAAAGCGACATCGAACACGCGGAACCCGGCTGCGGCGTGTTGTGGTTCGACAAAGTAGAGCCGCACGGTAAACGTTCCGGGTTCCAGTTCCGTCAGCCTCAAAGACTTCAGGCCCCGTGCACCAGAGGCACAGACCCAGGGCCAGCCTTTACCATCCTCGATGATGAACAGGGAATGGTGATAAAAGTAGTCGGGGGTTGCTGGTTGCGTATGGATCTTTATCTTGGGCGAAGGTCCGCCGACACTGGGATAGTCGAGAAACAAGGTTCCGCCGTGCGTCATGCGGTCGCCGGGTGCCCCCAGGTTGACGCCGATACGCACGATTGGTTTGGCGGTGACCTTTCCCCAGGCAGTCCATTGTTCGAACGTCTGCGGCATACTGATCAGTGCCGCGCCCGTTGGCAAAGGGTAGCTGCATGTGCAGCCCTCGTAGAAATACGGCATGTTCAAGACGCCGTTGGCTGGGATGATGCTGTTCGTGCAACCGGAGCGAGGGCCGGCAATATTGATGGTGCCGCTTTCAATACGCTTGTCGTAGAAAGCAGGAGTCGCCGAACGCATTGTGATCATGTGGCCGTAGTCCACCCCACCGTCGCAACCATAACTTTTGACATAGCATCGCGGCTCGACGAGTCCGGTCAACGGATTCTTCATTTGCCCCTTTTCTGCCTCTTTCCGAAATGGATAGAGCTTTGGTTTCTCACCCCTGGACAGTAGCTCCTGAAAATGCGACTCGACATATGGCGGTCGAAATTGATAGGGCGGACGAAAATCGACGCCCGCGGTTTTTGGGACTCGTTCCAACCGCGACTCGGCTTCGTCTCGCGACATGACGCGGCCGGTGTAGACGTCCATGAAGGATGCATTAAGCAGTCGGAACCGCCCCGTCCCGTCGCGATGGAGATGGTTGACGTGTCCCATCTTGTCGACTTTACCCTGCCAGTCCTTGTCCTGCGAAATCATGACGCCACCGACGATGCTCGGTTGCGGGGCCCGTTTGAAGCGTGCAATGGAATCGTCAAACCACAAGATACCCAACGGAGCGCGGACGAGGGCATCGGGCGCGCTCCAATCGTTCGTATAGTCGACGGCACCCGGCAACGCACCGGCGCGACGGACTAGCAGGAGGTCGCCGTGGCGTTCAACCTGGGCTTCGGTATGGCCTGCCGCGTGGAGCCAATTGCGAATTTCCTTGTCGCGCGTCGATTCTACATAGAGACAGGCGACGCCCCCGTACGGCTTTAGTTTTTCATATAACGTAAGCAGGTAGTCAGCGCCCGCGCCAAGGCGGGTCGCGCCCCAGTCTTCCGCCACAATCAAATCGGCCAGATAACGCGGGAACGCGACTTCCTCGAGTTTGCCCGCCGCGATCGACAGGCGGCCAGCCGGTGCGGAAGGTTCAAGGATACGTCGCCGCATTGCGTCGGCGTCGGATTCAGCGGGAGCTAACGCAATGACGTGGAGATTCGTCGCGGTAGCCAGTTGTTGTGCCATCCGGCCATTGCGCATGCCCAGCACGATCGCGTAGCCACTACGAACGGAAGTCAGCGTCCGCAGGTCGGCGATGGTCGTCGCCAGCGCCTTGTCGACGCTAGGCCTGGGAGCCGGTTGTGCCGAGTGAAACTTCGGTGAAACACTAGTGTCGCCGAAGCAATATATCATTCCGTCTCGGTTCGTGACGAACAGCCGGCCACTGGCAGCAATGACGCTGTGAATGTCGCCGTCGACTTCCTTCATTCCGTCAGCATAATTCAACTGAGTGCCACCAAGCGTAACCTGTGTCCGCGATCCAGCGACACCTTTGCCCTTGCGCAGCCCGCCCTCATGCTGATCGCGGTTGACGACACTGTCGAATTTGATCTTTCCGCGGCGAATATCCCGGGCAACTTTCGGGTCCATCTGCATGAACCAGCCGCCAGGAACGCCGCCTTCGGACGGGAGTGTGAAATCAAGCAATTTCCCGGTATGGCGATCGAAGGTCGCTGGTCGCGCCGCACCACAGGGTACGAGCAATTCATCGCCATTGACCAACAGGTATCCTTGTGGAGAAAGTCCTCCCAACGCTTCGGCACCTGCATGCGGTTGCTGACCATACAATGTCCCGCAGCGATCGTTGACCCATTTGACCTGGCCTGACCTGGCGTCGAGCGCGTAGACAAAGACGCCCTCCAGCGGCCAGACTCCGGCGGCGAAATAGACGGTCCCCTCGGCCAGCACTGGTCCCCCGCGGATGGGCCAGACAGAAATCAACCGGCCATTGCCCAGGAGTTTTCGAGCTGAAGGGACGGCGCGAAACTTCCATTGCAGCGTACCGTCGGACGCGTTCAAACAGTACAGATGTCCGTCGTCCGATCCGAAGTAGAGCTTATTGCTCCACCCAACCGGTGCCATCCGCACGGGACCGGCTGTGTAGAACCGCCACTTCTCCTTTCCGGTCTCGACGGCATAGGCGACAACTGCATCGACATGCGGCACCGCCACATACATCGTGTCGTCCATAACAATCGGCTCGTAACCCTGGTCAAACTGGAGCCGAGACTTGCGGAAAGCGGGTTTCACCGGGGGAAGTTGTCGCTTCCATTGCAGACGCAGCGGAGCGGGAATCTTCTCGGTCGAGATATTCGTACGGCCGGCGTTATGCCGCCAGGTGGGCCAATCAACCTCTGCCATCAGGCTGGGGAATGACAATAACCCAATCAGGAAAACAGCGAAATAACGTGTGAGACTGTGCATGGGAATACGTTTCTTTAGCGCGACGCTATCAGTCCGGTTCCAGGTACAAACACGCATGGCGCTACCAAGCAGGGTGATTTTCATGGTCATGAGACGGATGAAAGGATTACTTGCTGGCAATCGCAATTTCATATTCGCAGGAAAGCAGTCGTAAGGAGTTCATAGATATGTTTTTCGATCCAGCACCTTTCCGTCCAGTCCCTTGATCTCGACCGCTATCTTTGCCGGGTTCTTGGTGATTGTCAGGAGAATGTAGCTGTCTTCGCCTTTCAGGAATGCGGACTTGCCGTCAGGATAGTGTGTGCCTTTTCCGCTCAGGGAAGTGTTGTAGTAAGGGAAGCCATTGACCTCGGCCCGTTCGGCGTAATGGCCGAAGCCGGTTATTGCGATCGTACCCTTGCGAAACATGCCATGCCATGCCCCCCGCGCTTGTGCCCGCATTGATCCATTTCTCTCGTTATAGAGAGTGACGATGAACTTCCTCGCCTTGTCATTCATCAGTTTTTCGTACCAAAGAAATTGTTCGGAATCTTTTCCAAATGGATGGCTTGATTGCCAAGTGCTGCCTAGATCCGAGATGTGATGCAGATCGAGCGCCGCAAAACGAATGTCGAAACCGGGTATGTCGAAATGCCATTTCCACTCATCTCCCGGCAGTTCGAAGAATCGACGAAAGGCTGTGGCTTCGATATCATAAACTGGCTGGGTAGGAGGCTTGCTTCCCCGTTGCCTTATCTGTTTGTCATGGTTACCAAGCACCGGCATGAACGGAACGGATCGGAAAAGTTCGGGGTAGCGTTCAATCAGTTGCAGATAGGGTTTTACGCAAGCTTTCTTTCCGGCACCACAAAGTTGGTGGATGTTTTTAATGTTGTCGCCTGCAGTCAGTAGAAGATGCACGTTATCCTTCTTAATGGCAGAGAGATCGGGTAATCCTTGCCAATCGGCTACGACGGCGACTCGTAGCACATCCTTCGGATAGGCCTTGAAGGTAAAGCCTTTCGATGACTGATTTCCTGTGTGGACGGAGTAGTGATAGACGCCTCCTGTTTCGGCGAGGGGAATCTCGACATGGTGCAGCGTGGTTTTGTTGGCGACCCGAACTTCCTGTTTGTAGTTTACCGTTCTACCGAAACGAACGATCGATTCACCAGGTTCTTTCGATATCCAGTTGACCACGAGCTTGCCCGGATCGTGCGAACGATGCCCCAACCAGATTTGATCGATGCTAGGCTCTTCTGCATGTAATATAACCAAGGATGATGCGAAAAGGAGCAGTATCAATTTGAAATATAAATTTTTTATTTTGTTATTTAGATTCAGGGTTTGGTTTCAGTTGTTAACAAGGAACGAAATTCAAACCGATTACTTGTTCCGCAGGGACATTGCGCCGGCGTGGACCAGACGCACTTGGTATAGTGAAGTGCGGGCCGTGACAAAGAGCGTTTTGTAATCCTTGCCGCCGAAGCAGACGTTGGCCGGCTTTTCGGGAACCTCGATGGTCTCTAGCTTCTTGCCGTTTGGATCATAGACCTGGACCTGCCCATGGGTGAGGTAGAGGTTGCCCTTTACGTCCACCGCCATCCCGTCGCTTCCCTCGTCGATGGTAAACAGTTTCTTCCCGAGTTTTCCTCTCTTGCTTACTGCATAGCAGGTCACGGTATCGGGATAATCGTGAAACTTTGAATCCGGATGCCGTTTGTGACCGCCCGTGTCGGCGACGTAAAGGCGTGAGCCGTCAGGAGAAAAGACGATGCCGTTGGGCATGGCCAAGTCCTTGATCAAGACCTCGACCTTGCCCG
>CALBIN010000510.1 GCA_937893275.1 uncultured Opitutia bacterium
ACGTCGTCGGCACTCCGGAGGACTGGTCTCTCGACCTTTTTTCGGATACTTCCGAATAAATGAATGCGGCAAACTCGCTCAAGCTCTTCGTTCTAAAAAAAACCTCCGACAATGCCTGCAAACTGCTTGCGCGACAAAGTAAGATAAGTATGAATAGTTATAAAACACTTCACGAAACTAAAGAATGAGAACTTTCCAGATTCAGACAGTTTACCCCCTTAGCGCAAAAATCTTTCAAATCCAGTTTTTAGCCATTTTCCTGCTCAGTTTGGGATTATCGGGCAATGTTCCGGAAGTCGTGAAATTTAATCGCGATGTTCAGCCGATTCTCTCGAGTAAATGCTTTCAGTGTCACGGACCTTCGGAGAAATCGAGAAAGGCGAAACTTAGGTTCGACAAGCAGGAATCAGCATTCGCAGAGCGCGATGGCATCCGGGCGATTGTGGCAGGGGATCTGAAGGCGAGCGAACTTTGGCATCGAGTGAACGAGGACGACGCTGACGAAGTGATGCCACCTCCCGAGAGTAAGAAAGAATTGTCCGCAACCGAGATCGCCATCCTGAAGAAGTGGATCGAGCAGGGAGCCAAATGGGAGGGGCATTGGTCCTTTGTTTCCGTAACTAAACCGGAATTGCCCAAAGTTAAAAATGCCAACTGGCCGAAAAACCCTATTGATCGATTCGTTCTCGCAAAACTTGAGGCGAAAGGAATGCAACCATCGTCGGAAGCAAATCGAAGGACTCTCATTCGGCGCCTCGCCTTCGACCTCACTGGACTTCCGCCAACTCCCGAAGAAGTGAGGGGGTTTTTAGACGACATGTCTGCAGGCGCTTACGAAGCCCTCGTTGATCGTTTGCTCTCTTCTGATGAGTACGCTGAGCGTATGTCCTTGGTCTGGATGGATGCTGCCCGCTATGGAGACACCTCGGTATTTCACGACGACGGTCCGAGAACCATGTGGCCGTGGAGAGACTGGGTGCTTCGGGCTTACCGAGACAACATGCCTTTCGATCAGTTCACCATTGAGCAATTGGCCGGCGACCTTCTTCCCGAGGCCAGCTTAGACCAAAAGATTGCCTCGGGCTTCAATCGAAACCACGCCACCACCGATGAAGGTGGAGTGATTGCCGAGGAGTATCGGGTGGAATACGTAGTGGACCGGGTGAAGACGACGGGTAATGTCTGGATGGGACTCACCATGGAGTGCGCTCAGTGTCATTCGCACAAGTACGATCCCATTTCCCAAGAGGAATACTACCAGTTCTATGCCTTTTACAACAACAACGCGGACCCCGGAATGCAAACTCGGCGAGGTAACCAAGCTCCCGTCGTCGACGTAGTTGGTCAAGATCAGCAGAAAAAAAAGGCGGAGATTGAGAAACAGCACAAAGAACTGGCAAAGAAACTTGATTCTCGAAAGAAAGACGCCAAAGCCCTCTTCATGCAGTGGGCAGAGGAACAATTCCTCGAAGTCGTCGATAAGGGCGAAAAAAAGCTATTAGAACCGGGCGGACTCGTTGCTCATCTCCCACTCGACTCCTTCGAGAAGAATCTCACTCGCGACCTAGTTCGCGAAAAAGGTGAAAACCGATTGCACGGAAAAGCGAAACCAGTCGGTTCAGCCAAGTTCGGAGGTGGACTGAAGATCGAGGGAAATGGTTTTGTAGAGGTAAAGAACTTCGGCGACTTCGAATGGAATCGCCCTTTCAGTTACGGTTGCTGGGTCAAGGCTCCAAACGGAAATCAGAATGGATGTATTCTTGGTAAGATGGATGAAGGTAGAGCCTTCCGTGGTTATGATCTCTGGCTACATGGTGGCGCCCCGGGAGCTCACATCATTAATAAATGGGAGGAAAACGCAGTAAAGGTCGTAGGGAAAAAGAAAATTACAGCAAAGAAGTGGCAGCATATTTTCGTTACCTACAATGGATCCGGTTCTGCTGCGGGAACAAGTGTTTACCTCAACGGTGAAAAGCTAGACCACAATGTCGAAGCGGACGGATTGAACGCTTCGATCGTAACCGAAAAGCCCTTGCGTCTTGGTCGCCGTTTCAATTCTTCGCAGGCCAATGGCGTGGAAATCGACGATGTTCGCTTCTATGATCGAGAGTTGACCGATGCGGAAGTTAAAAGTCTTTCCGGATCAGATCCTATCGGACCTCTTCTTGCCATTGCCGCCACAGATCGCACGCCGAACCAAACCAAAACCCTCTTCGAGCACTACCTCAATTCCTTGGACAAGCCGTATAAAGCCCTAATTGACCAGCGCCGGAAACTCGACACACAGTTAGCAGGGCTTAAAAAGACAAAAATCACCTCCATGGTGATGGCCGACAATGCAAAACGTCGGGCTACCTATTTGCTCATGCGAGGCCAGTACAGTTCCCCGCAAAAAGATAAGGAAATCGAGCCGGACACCCCTGTCTTTTTACCTGAGATGTCAAAAGACTTGCCCAAGAACCGACTAGGCATGGCCAAATGGCTAATGGATCCCGCCCACCCTCTGACAGCTAGAGTTACTGCAAATCGTCACTGGCAAACTATTTTTTCCCAAGGAATCGTAGACACGCCCAGTGATTTCGGCTCCCAAGGCAATTGGCCCACCCATCCGGACCTCCTCGATTGGCTCGCAGCAGACCTTCGAGGCAACGGGTGGAACGTCAAGCGAGCGATCAAGCAAATGGTCATGTCGGCAACCTATCGCCAGTCATCGGTCACCTCTTCCCGGCACAAGGAGATGGACCCGTTAAACCAGTACTTGGCTCGAGCGCCCAGATTCCGACTTATGGGGGAATTTGTGCGCGACAACGCCTTGGCAGTAAGCGGTCTCTTGAACAAAGAATTCGGTGGTCCCGGCGTAAAACCCTATCAACCTCCGGGGCTCTGGGTTGAGGTATCCTTGAGCGGCGGTCGCAGGTTTATCGCCGACAAGGCGGAAAAGCTTTATCGCAGGAGCATGTACACCTACTGGAAGCGCTCAGCCCCGCAACCGGCTCTGATGGCTTTCGATACCCCCAGTCGTGAGAAATGCGTGCTCAAACGCCAGCGAACGAATACTCCCATGCAGGCCCTGATAACCCTAAACGACGAGCAGTTCGTTGAAGCTTCACGCGTATTCGCCGAGCGCATCCTGAAGAGTGACCGAACCGACTTCAATGACCGCCTTGACTACGCCTTTGAACTGGCCACCTCAAGACCGTCTGATGACTTGCGTCGGAACGTACTGAAATCGACTTACGACGAGCAACTGGCCCTTTTCCAGAAGGAACCCGAAAGAGCCAAACAACTTATTGCCGTGGGAGATTCAAAGCCGGACGCATCGATAGATCCGGTAGAACATGCCACTTGGACTTTGCTTGCCTCCATGATTCTGAACCTCGACGAAACTCTCAATCGAGAATAATTCTTTGATTAATAATCCATTGCCATGATTCCATACGATCTCAACCCGGCGCTCACCCGCCGTAAAATGCTCAACCTCGGAGCTCGTGGTTTAGGAGCCCTTGGCGCCGCGAATCTGCTGAACCCGGCCCTTACTGCAGCAACGGATGCAGACGGCATCAAGGGAACACTTGGAGGCATTCATTTTCGTCCTAAAGCCAAGCGGGTGATTTATTTATTCTTCTCTGGTGGTCCGTCTCACATCGACATGTACGACTACCATCCAGCGATGCGAGACATCCATGGCATCGAACTTCCCGATTCAATTCGCCAAGGTCAGCGCATCACGGGAATGACATCTGGGCAGAAATCATTTCCTTGCGTGGCTCCTATGTTCAAATTTTCTCGCCATGGGCAAAATGGAAGCTGGTTCAGTGAAATTGTTCCGAAAATCGCGGGCATCGCCGACGAAATCACTCTCATAAAGTCCGTCCATACCGAGGCCATCAACCATGATCCCGCC
>CALBIN010000511.1 GCA_937893275.1 uncultured Opitutia bacterium
TCCGGTGCCGGCTTTGGCCGTTAACCTTTCCGCGAGACGAGCTTGTTCTGGAATCGCGAAAAGATTAGTGCAATGGACGAGCTTTGCCGCTTGTTTCTGCACGGCGCTTACCCACTTAGGATGCGAATGACCTAAGCAAGTTACCGCGATTCCCGAAGAGAAATCGAGATACTCATTGCCTCCAACGTCCCAAATGCGTGTACCTTCTCCACGATCGAATGCTACGGGAGGAGCTGCATAATTGCTTATTAGACAGTGGCCGTATTCAGTAAGGTCCATATGGTTCTCGCAGTGTTTCCTTAGTGCACGATTTCAGTGCCGATGCCCGTGTCGGTAAAGATTTCAAGAAGTAGGCTGTGCGGGTAACGACCATCGATCAAGTGAACTCGACTCACTCCTGCTTGAAGGGCTTCCACCGCGCTGTTCACTTTCGGCAGCATGCCTTTTGCTATGATTCCGGCTCTTCTCAGTGGTTCCACATCGCCTACGGGCAAGCTCGATATTAGGGTGTCGGGGTCTTCCGGGTCGCGGAGCAAACCCGGTACGTCGGAAAGGTAAACCAGTCGCCGAGCTTGCAGGCCAATCGCGATTTTCGCAGCGGCGATATCTGCATTCACATTGTGGCAGACACCCGAAGAGTCTGATGCTGTGGAAGAGATTATCGGCACCTTCCCGCTGTCGAGAGCTTCGTCTATCGAGTCTACGAGCACTCTGGTGATTTCGCCGACAAAGCCAAGGTCGGGATCGGAATCAAGTTTTACGCATTGCAGGACCTCCTTGCCCGGGAGTCGTTCCGCTTCGCAATCGTTCTCCTCGACAAAGGCAGCAACTTCTCCGTTTACATTGAAGTTTAATACCTCGTTGACAATTTCGATTGCTCGAGAGTCCGTAACTCGGAGTCCGTCAATGAAGGCCGCCTCGATTCCGCGTTCCTTCATAGTTCGCGTTATTGCCTTGCCGCCACCGTGTACAACGACCACGCGGATACCGACTGAATTCAAGAAAACTATGTCTCTGGCTACACGCGAGCGGGTTTCAGCATCAGGTGCGTCCATAAAGCTACCCCCGTACTTGACGACGAATGTGGAACCTCTAAAACGGCGCACATACGGGAGGGCTTCCACCAATACAGCGGCCTTGGCCTGAATGGCCTCAATGTCTGCGTTATCGCTCATTCGCTCTTATTGAAGTCGACATAAGCTTCGCTTAGATCGGTGGTCAGCAAGTTGCACTCTCCTTGCCCCAGATTGAGGTCGAGATGAATCGAAAACTGTTTTTCGGCGACTACTTCTTTCCACTTATCCTTGTTCCGAGTAAGGGCCTTGCCTTTGTCGAGAACTGGAATTTCATTATAGAAAAGCTCCATTTTGGAGAAATCGACTCCGACCTTCGCATATCCAGCTGCATCCACTATCCGTCCCCAGTTAGGGTCGGAACCGTACCATGATGTCTTGACAAGGAGGGAGTTGGCAATGTTTCTGGCAACTTTTTCTGCCGCGGCGTCATTAGGTGCCCCATTGACGACGAGCTCAATGAGCTTAGTGACTTTTTCTCCGTCTCCAATCATTTTGCGAGCGAGACAGGCACAGACTTTTTCAACCGCGGTCTGGAAATCTGCCAAAATGTCCGGAGTTTTTTCCGAAACGTTTACGTTGGAAAAACCGTTGGCGAGAGCGAGGACGGTGTCGTTGGTGCTCATATCGCCATCGATTGTGATGCGGTTGAATGTTTTCTCGGTAGCTATTTTAAGAGTGTCCTGGAGGAGTTGAGAAGGCAGGCAGGCATCAGTGACTATGAAGGCGAGCATGGTTGCCATGTTCGGCTCGATCATGCCGCTTCCTTTTGCCACTCCTGCCACTCGGACTGTCCCGTCGGTCGTCTCGAACTCCGCTAGACAGGACTTCGTGGTGGTGTCGGAAGTAAGAATGGCCTGCTGGAAGCCCATTCCGCCGTCGACTCCGTCTTCGATGTCTTGGACGGCATCGCGAATGCCGGCTGTGATGCGACTCATCGGCAAGGGTTCACCTATTCGACCGGTGGAGCAGACGAAAACTTGTTCGGCTTTCAATCTCAGCTGTCGCGCGACTTCAGAGGCCATGGTTCTAGTATCCACTTCACCTTGTGGGCCTGAGCAAGCGTTGGCGTTGCCGCTATTCACTACGATGGCATGAAATTCACTTCCTTCAGCGAGTAGGGCCTGTCCATGAAGGACCGGAGCGGCTTTTACGTCGTTAGTGGTGAATACGCCGGCTCCCGAGCAAGGCCTTTTCGAGTAAACGATGCCGAGGTCGATGCGGCCATCTCGTTTTCCTCGCACATCGCAATGTATGCCAGCGCAGAAAAATCCAGAGGCTTCGGTAAGCCCATCGACATTCTCGTAGAATTTCATGGTAACCCGGCAGTTTCGTCGAAGCCCGAGCAAATGTTCATTGCTTGTACGGCTTGTCCGCCGGCACCCTTCAGCAGGTTGTCTTCGGCGGAAGTCAGAATGTAGCGTCCCGTCCGTTCGTCTGTCACGACGGAGAAATCGATTCGGTTTGTGCCGGTGACATGGGCAACGTCTGGGAACTCGCCACTAGGCAGGACTTGGGTGAAAGGCCTGCCGGCATACTTTTGTTGCCAGCAATCCTCGATTAATTGGGTGTCTAGTTTACCCTTTGCAGGTACTGATATGGTGGTGGCTATTCCCCGATTCATAGGTGCTAGATGTGGATGGAAGGATACTACGACTTTCTCGCCGCCGGCTATACCTAGCTGCTCCTCGATTTCAGAAAGGTGACGATGTTTTGGCAGACCGTAAGCTGCTGTACTTTCGTTTCTTTCGCAGTACAAGAGATTTTCCGATGCTTGTCGACCTGCTCCGCTAACTCCGCTGAAGCTGTTGATGACAATCCCTTTCCTTTCCACTAATTCTGCTTCGAGCAAGGGGGCCAATGGGACCAGAATACTGGTGGGGTAGCAACCTGGTGAAGCTATGAGCTTACTCTTTCCCCAAGAAAGTTCGTGGAGTTCGGGAAGTCCATACATGGCCTTCTCCAAAAGTTCCGGGGCAGGGTGGGGGGCACCGTAGAATTCCTCGTAAAGTTTCGGGCAAGAAAGTCTAAAGTCTGCGCTCAAGTCGATTACGCGTTTGCCTGCCTCCACCAATGGTCTGGCGTACTCGGTGGCCGTGCCGTGGGGAAGTGCCAAAAAGAAAATGTCCAGATCATCGCTCTGGGCAAGTTCGTTGGGGGTGGGCGAGGAAAAAGACAGGCTTTGAGCCTTCCCTCGCATCCTAGGCAGAGCAACCCCTACCGGAACTCCCGTCAAGCTTCTGGAGGTGACAGCCGAAAGGCATACATCCGGATGTACAGCCAGAAGGCTTACCAGTTCTCGACCGGAATAGCCGGATGCTCCTATAATACAGGCGTTCATTGAAAAAAGGAAAAGTTTATGACTTGTTAGTCAAAGGTGGCAAAATCAAAAAAACAAAAACCCTCCGGACGGAAAATCCGGAGGGTTGAAATTGGTTTCTATAAAAGCGTTTAACGCTTGGAGAATTGGAAACGTTTTCGTGCCCCGGGTTGTCCCGGTTTCTTTCGCTCTTTTTTACGAGGATCTCGTCGAAGGTGACCAGCTTTCTTGAGGGTCTTCCTTAACTCAGAATCCATTTTCTCAAGAGCTCTTGCTATGCCATGTCGAACTGCCCCAGCTTGTCCGGAGCAACCGCCACCGCAAACATTTACGATTATGTCTATGCTATCCGACATTTCAACCTCTGCCAGAGGTCCGGCGACGGTCTTGCGTAATTGGGATGTGGGAAAGTAATCGTTCACTTCTCGTCCGTTTACGGTGAAGTTTCCTGCTCCCGCAACAAGGCGGACTCGAGCCGTGCTAGTCTTACGGCGACCTGTGGCAATGTGTGTATCTTCTTTTTTCTTTGCGCTCATTTAATCGATCAAGGTGGACTTTACTAAATTTTCAAGGGTTGCGGTGACTGGGCTTCGTGAGGATGCTCAGGACCAACAAAAATTCGAAGTTTTTTCAAAAATTGGCTAGAGAGTTTGTTTTTTGGCAACATTCCCTTGACTGCATTCATGATGAGGAATTCGGGTCGCTTTGCCCTGAAGTCAGCAACGTTACGGTATTTCTCTCCACCCATATAACCGCTGTAGAACATGTATTGCTTCTGCTCTTCCTTCTTTCCCGAAAGCTTTACTTTTTCAGCGTTTATAACGATGACATAGTCTCCTGCGTCAATGTGTGGAGTGTAGATCGGTTTGTCACGACCTCGCAATGCATTTGCCACCTTCACGGCAAGCCGACCAAGTATTTGGTCGGAAGCATCTACGATTCGCCAGTTGCGGTCGGTTTCTGCACCGACTTTAGCCAAGGTTGTTTTCATGGAGATAAGAATAGGGAAAAACGATCTATAAT
>CALBIN010000512.1 GCA_937893275.1 uncultured Opitutia bacterium
GGGTTTGGCTACTCATTTGGATGAGGAATCCCTCGTTGCTTATCTTTTTACATTACCGCTGCCCCCGCCGCTTTCCGAAGCTCGTGAGGAACTTCACGACCCTAAGACATTGCGAGGGAAACTCCTTTTCAGCAAGCTTGGTTGCAACGAATGCCATCGAGCGCCCTTGTTCACTTCACCTGACGAATACGATGTGGGACTTGAAGATGAATCGGGGCAAAGGAAGTTCAATCCACCTACCTTGCATGGCGTAAGTCAGCGTGACCACTTCTTTCACGACGGCTCTGCCGGCTCTATTACGGAAGTTCTCGATACAGCCGGTCATCCCGACGGCGGCGGTCTCACGTCTCGTCAACTTTCAGCACTGGCTGCTTACCTGAGGACCTTGTAGTCGGATGAGGCTTTACTCCCTTATCCCATAAAAGGTATCGGGTGATTACAAAATTTGAGGATTATTGTAATAGCCCTTATCCATGTTTTTTGCTAAAAAACTCTCCGTGGTCCAAGCAAAGTTCGGCAAAAATGAATAATAATACAATTAGCATTTAGAGTATACTTTTGGAATAATATGCGAGCTCCTTTATTTTTCTTCCGATCTTTTTTTACTCTTGCTGTCCTTCTTTTTTGCGCGGGATTGTTGTCGGCGCAGCAACAGTACAGAACTTGGACTAGTGCCAATGGAGCTAAACTGCAGGCCCGAATGCTTGGGTTTGATGGTGCAAAGGTGACGATTGAACGAAGCGACAAGCAGAAGTTTGTTTTCCCGCTGAACTTGTTGTCCTCCCCCGACCAAGCTTATGTAAGGCAGGTGGCAGGTCGTTTGACACGGCCGAGCACGCCTGTTTCGCCCCGTGCCGGCAGCGGAGCAAGCCTGCCGATCTGGAGTCCGGCAGTTCGCGATGCGTGGTGGCAGCGATATTCGACCCCGGAGGCATGGGAGGAACAAGCTCCGATAATCTTGAAGGAACTTCAGACCATATGGGGTAATCGGCAGGAACGTTCCGCCCGCGAGGGTCGAGACTTCTTCACTTGGTTTAGCCATTGGCGCTGGCTAAGCATTTTTTCCAAGAGCCGACTGTTGCAAGCTGATTCCAATGTCCATACCACCTTCGTCTCCATAGGCAAAAACGAGGTGGTTCGAGATGTTTTTCTCAAGGCCCTACACCCTTCCGACAACCAGCCGAAAGCTCTTGAGATTTTCCTGTCCATTGGGGCTGAATATCCCGCTCTTATTGGACGTTATACGGCCTTGGCATCGGCTTACGCGGTTGTTTTCGATCAGCCATTTCCTCGTAATTGGCCTCATCACCAAGTCCCCGATAAGGATGTCCTGGTTGATTCGGCGAAGGTGTCCTCTCGTTTTTCCGAATTTGTGTCCGCCGCTCAATCGCGCAAGCTGGAATATGATCCTGCTCAGCTTCCGGTTTCCGAATTGAAGTTCGTTGTAGACCACTTGCTTCCCAAGAGCGAACTGGAGTGGGCTCGCCTAAACGTAAAGCTGCGGCGCTCCACCTTCAATAAGGCTTTCAAGTCGATTCAGTATGATAAGCCTCGCCTATCTGCGGGCGTGTTTAGTTGGCCTAACGGTCCCTACACACTTGCTTCCATTAGTGAACGGGGAGGCATTTGCGTAGACCAAGCCTATTTCAGTTCCATGAGCGGCAAGGCCAAGGGCATTCCCACGCTGACTTTCGTAGGGCAGGGTAGTGGGGGTGGTCACGCTTGGTTCGGCTTTCTCAAAGGGCCCGGCCGTTGGGAAACGGACTGTGGACGTTATGAAAACCAGAACTATCCGGTAGGCAATGCAATCGATCCCCAGTTGTGGGAAAAAATAACGGACGACGAGCTGGGAGCCCTCGCTCGAGGGGAGAAAAACCTTACTGGTTTTAGAGGGAAGTCGGTCGATTACTTCGAATGGGCCTTGGCCAATCCCGATCAACCGTTTTTCCGTGAATCCCTTCAGCGCGCTCGTACCCTTCACCCCGGTTTTGTCGATGTATGGACTTTGGAAGCGGAATGGGTGGAGGACCATATAAAGGATCCTCGCGAATTACGTAATTTCTGGGATGCTTGGGTAAAGGCTTTTGCTAATACCGTGGACTTGAAGATCGAGGGCCAGAAAAAACTGGCTGATGCCTACGATGCAATGGGGAATCCGCGCCAAGCGGAAAAAATTCGCACTTTTATTGTGAGCCAGAACCGAGGCAAGCGTTTCGACCTAGCTATTCAGGCGGCCAGTGAGCAGCTCATGAAGCTTGTGGAGGCCAAGGATTGGACAGGAGCTGAGAAACAGTACGAGCGTTTTGTTCGAGACTTTGAAAAAACCGCTGGCGGCGAACTCTTCTATAAGCTCGTTCGGCCATATGTCGAAACCCTCGCAGGAGAGGGGCAGAGAGACCAAGCTCGTAACGCCATAAACTATCTTAAAAAGCGTGATGTCCTTGATCTTGGCCCCGACAGTATCATTGGGCGAGAAATGAAAAAGCTGGAAGCCAAGCTCGGCGGGTAGCTCTTGCTAGGTAAGCTCCCTGAGATTTTCAGAAAGTTGCGTAGTGCAACTGTTTTACTTCGGCAAAGATTCGAGGTATTTCTTGAAAAGGGAATCGCTCTTGGCCTGCTGAGCTGTAACTTGAACTTTAAATGTCTCTAGCACGCCGGTCGTTTCGCCGAGCTTAGTTTCTGTTTGTTTGCTGACCTTAAGTTTCTCCTCGACCACTTTGGGTGCATCTTGGGTAAGTTTTCGAGTCTGATTCAAATCGGCTTCGGCTTGGCTGACAGTTGTTTGGGCTCCCTTGAGTTTGCTTTCTTGTGCGGTAATTGCCGAATTGGAATTGGTAAGGTCTTTACGAAGCAGGGCGAGGGTTTCGCCGAACTTTGCATTGGCTGCTGCGAGTTCCGCATTAGCGGCTTCAGCGGCGGCTTTTGCCTTTGTGGCCGTAGCGAGGGTTTGCACCTGATTTAGGAAACCTTCTTTTTCGGTGGAGTCTTTTCGGGCTTTTTCGAGATTATTGGTTTCGATTGCCATGGCTGATTGTTGCTTTGCCAAGATTTGTTCCTTGGCCTTGATCTTGACGGGAACTTCGATCAGAGCCTTTCGGGCTGCCTCCAGAGCTGCAAGCGCGGCGTCGTGAAGAGCCTTGGCCTCTGCTGCGATGGCGGCTAAGCCGTTGAGCTCGTTTTGAAGATCGTCGAGTTTACCAAGTTCAAGATGCCGTTCGACGTTTATGGTTTCGGCCTGCCACTTGGCTGCCGATCTGACTGCGGTAGCAAGAACGGCTTCCGCATCTCGCAGGTTTTGGGCCGGGGCTTTCTCGGCTTCCGTTGCCGTCACCTGTTCCTTGGTTTGTTGAGCTAAGGCTGAATTGGCTGTGTTGTTGGCTGCGAGCTTGGCGGTTTGATCGGCTGTCGCGACCTTTATTGCCGAGTCTTTCTCGATGCGGGTTTTTTCATGGGCGGCAAGAGCCGTTTCAGCAGCCTTAAAGGCGTTTTCGGCGGCAGTGAGAGCCGATGCGTGAGCGGTGGCCTGTTTGGAGAAGGTCTCGGCATTGGCCAAGTGGCCGGCAGTTTTATCCCGAGCTTGGACGAATGCGTTATCCATCGCCGCCAGAGCTTGCTCTTGCTTTGCAACTGCGTCCTTTAGGCCAACGTCTTCGGGGATGCCAGCGAGGGCTTCCTTGGCCTTCCGATGGGTTTCACGAAGAAGGCTGACTTGCTCGGAACGAAAACTGCTTCTCTTGCCCCAGTCGTCGCCTTGAGTCTTGTGGGACTTTTGAGCGGCTTGAGCATCTGCGAGTTGCTTGGCGGTTTTGTCCCGAGCGACTTGTCGGGTATCCTTGACCGTTTTGGCTTTATCGCGATTCGCAGTGGCTTGAGCCAAGGCAACTTTAGCGGCGGCTAGCGCGGTGTCTGTTGCTTTATGAGCGGCCGCGGCATTAGCAGCAGTCTTCTTCGCCTCAGCTAACTTTGCATTGGCGGCGGCTAGAGCTTGGGCAAGGGGAGCGTGCTTGACCTTTGCTCCGGCGGCTGCGGTCTTACGTTCATCTACCAGTTTTAGGGCGGAGGAGATATGTGAGGCAATCGTGGGAGGACTGGCTGATAGGTCGCCTTGTTTTTTTCCGTCTGCTGCGTTCCAGACTGAAACGGCACCGGTCCAGTCTCCGGTAATGATGCGCGATCCATCGTGGGAATAGCGGGCTTCCATGACCATTTCGGGAAAGCCGGAGATGGTCCGAATCGCAGCGCCGCTTGGGTTCCAGAGTTTTACGGTCTTGTCTCGACCGGCAGTGACTAGGTTTCCTTTCTTGTCGAAGTCGACGGATAGGGATCCTCCTCCATGAGCCGTCCAAGTACGGACTTGTTTGCCGTTGAACATTTCCCAAGTGCGAATGCTTCCTTCCTCCGAAGCCGATGCCAGTAG
>CALBIN010000513.1 GCA_937893275.1 uncultured Opitutia bacterium
TCGGCGGGATTCTTTGGTTGAGGTTGCATGCCTTTCTCGCCCTTACCTTAGCTGCCTTTGTCGTTGGCTTTTTGACACCTCGTGAGAATCTCCTGCACCATTGGGAAGTTGAGAAAAAGGAGTCAAGCGAAGTCGCCGGCAAACTGGCGGATCAATCCGTTGGGAAAAGAGTAGCCGAGGGTTTTGGGCGCACCTGCGCCAAGGTGGGGCTCATCATCGCAATGGCCGCCATAATCGGGACTTGCCTGCTGGAAAGCGGAGCTGCCGATCGCATCGTGCGTTCAGCGCTTAAACTTTGTGGAGAGAAACGCGCTCCTTATGCCCTTTCGGGTAGTAGCTTCATCTTGGGGATACCTGTCTTCTTCGACACCGTCTTTTACCTAATGATACCCTTGGCGAAAGCTTTGGCTTCCCGCACAGGGAAAAACTACTTGCTGTACGTCTTGGCTATCATCGCGGGGGGATCGATGACGCATTCGCTGGTACCACCTACGCCGGGACCGTTGCTGGTCGCCGGTGAATTGGGAGTGGACTTGGGAGAAATGATAATAGGTGGATTGACGGTCGGCATCTTCGGCATGATGGGCGGTTTCGTCTATGCGCGATGGGCGAACAATCGATGGCCCATGGACGTGCGAGGAAGCGAGGATTTGACGACCGAGGATCTCAAGACAATGGCAGATCGTACCGATGACGAACTGCCCAACCTTTGGCTTTCCCTTGCCCCCACCCTCGTCCCCGTAATTCTGATCGCGGGCTACTCCTTGATCAAACAGCTCATTGGAGACCAACCGAGCGAAGGACAACAGGAACTGCTTTCCGTTTTGGCCGCCTTGGGCGACAAGAACCTTGCCCTGACTCTAGGAGCCGGAATGGCCTTGTGGTTACTTACGAAATCCGGGGCGAAGAAGGGGAAGGAATTGGTCGATTCCATTCGTAAGTCCCTCGGCAGCGCTGGTTCCATCATACTCATAACCGGAATGGGAGGAGCTTTTGGCGGTATTCTCCAACAGACAGGCATCGGTTCGCAGGTAAGTGCCTGGGTCGACGGTTCCGGGATGGGTCTAACGGGAATCTTGCTAATAGCTTTCTTTGTCACCGTAGTGATTCGGATTGCTCAGGGCTCGGCCACTGTCGCCATGATTACCGCGGTGGGTATCGTGGGAGGCATCATAGAACCGAACGGCGAATATTGGATTGGCTATGTGGCACTGGCCATCGGATGCGGAGCAAAACCTTTCCCATGGATGAACGACAGTGGTTTTTGGGTAGTTGGTCGCCTCGCCGGCTTCACTGAAGGGGAAACGCTCAAAACCTTTTCCTGCATCATCAGCTTACTTGGAATCATCGGCATTGCCGTAACTCTCTTATTGGCGAACCTGTGGCCCCATTTCATCTTCTAGACGGTGGACTGAAGAGAAAAGTTCAAGGTGGTTTTGAGAATTCCGTATGGACCTTTAGGTTGGCGAGGCTGTCGAAAATCTTTTTAAATGATCAACGATGCACATAACTGATCTACGAATTCATTCCATCGCCATGGCCGATCCTCCGCTGAGGAGTTCCTACGGTCTACACCAACCCTACGCGCTCCGCAACGTCATTGAACTGGAAAGTGAGGACGGTGTCGTCGGCATCGCAGAAACATACGGGGGTGAAGAACCGGCAACGGCTCTGGAAAATCTTAGAGACCACGTAGTGCAAGCAAACCCCTGGAGGTTATTGGGAGATCTTATTCCATTAATCGAGGATGGAGCTTCGGGCATGGAAAGATCTCAGACACACCATGTCCCCGGAGAAAACCCTCTGGATGCCGATGCAAGAAGCTATGCGGCGATAGAGACTGCTTGTCTAGACCTAATAGGGAAGAGCTTGGAGGTCCCTGTTTGCGACCTGATAGGTGGCAGGGTGCGCGAT
>CALBIN010000514.1 GCA_937893275.1 uncultured Opitutia bacterium
GTATGGGAGTTCGTGCCATCATGGGCAAGTATGACCTGAAGTACAACGATCTCGATATCGTGAACAATCCGGATATTTATGCCAAAATGGTGGAAAAGTCAGGACAACCATTATCCCCGTGCGTTGAACTAGATGGGGTTATGTTGGCCGACGTGAGTGGCGAGGAAGTCGAAAACTACTTATTGGGGAACAACCTAGTTACGCCTAGTGGGGTTTCCCCCTCGGCACCAACTAACTCCCCTTGTTCCGATGAGGAGCATGCCGCCAGGGCATTAGATAATAGCGAAGGGAAACCTGTTCGTTTTTTCTAGCACACTCTTTTGAGCAATAGTATTTAACTATCTAAAGCTTGAAAGGGTTCAACCCTTTCAAGTTGCCATTTTTTTTCTAATCTACAGATTTATTAAATATGACATATATAGTTACCGAAAAATGTGTTGATTGCGTCTTCACCAGTTGCGTGACCGTTTGTCCCGTTGATGCGTTCCACGAATTACCAGACCGCCTATACATCAACCCGGAGACTTGCATTGATTGCAATGCATGCGTGGACGAATGTCCCGTGGAAGCCATTTACCCCGACATGGATGTGCCGGAAGAACTTCAGGAATGGATTGAACTGAATGAACAAGCAGACCAACATCCTCAGATTCTTGGTCAAAAAGATCCACTTAAAGGACCGAAATGTTCTGATCCAAACGCGGATCAATAATAACAAATCAAAATCTTGATTTGCTGGGTGTTTAGGAGGAACTGAACGACCAAATTCTTTCGAATCAATTCGGAAGATTACAAAGATTTATGTTAGATTGACGTTGGGGAACAAGGTGTAACGAACAATCTTAAGTCAATCCAGTGGATTATGGATTAACTTCCCTAGCCTTTTTGATATATGGGTTCAGCCCCCCAAATATGTGAGGGCTCTCGGTATGGGAAGAGTATAAAAGGCGGCACGATCAAGACCGATTTCATCGATCTTCTTGGACACTGAGTCTCGTACCTTGTCAACGTTGGCAGGGCCGAGAGAAGTATAGACCAAAGCCCATTCCTCGTTTTGTGCCTGCTCGGCATCACCAGCATCGGAATCGTTCATGACACCAAAATTAGTACTTACACCAGGGGCACCTGCCGCAAGGATAGCGTCATAGACATCTGAGTAATTGTCCCGTGGCACAATGCAGTAAAGGCCTATTAAGTCTTTGAGAGGATTAGTCTTAAAAGCCTTGCTCTTGGCGGATTCTGCGGCGGTTGCACGCCAATCCTTATCGCCTTTGATTTCATCGATGGCAGCAATGACTTGCTCCATGTTGGCGCCATGGGCAGCTGTTGCAGCAACACTGGAAACATTTACGATACCCGAACTGACGGGAATGGAGTACATGAATCCACGACCTGGTTCGGAAATGTGACCGGCACGAGCCATATCAGCGAAAATCTCGTCAGCTTCATTCTTATCCACAACGCACCATACGAATTCCTTTTCAGGCCCCTTGGTGATTCGTAGAAGAGGTATTTTGTCGCGTACGCCACCACCTTCTCCGAAAGTCACGGTCGGTCCCGGAGCACCATTTTGGAGGGCTGCTTTTGCGATGTCGTCGGCAATGCCTATTTCGCAAATGCAGCAAATGGCTTCGAGATCTGCGGCGTAAGTGCCTGAAGAAGCGTTGGCATCTTCAGTGGAAGAGGAAGGAGCCGGAAACTTTTCAGTGTGGCGGGTATCGTTACAATCGATAACAAACACGGCTCCTGCTCCAACCCGATTGAGGTTTCCAGCCTGTACCGCTGCATCTGTAACAGCATCTACCTTGTCGTTGGGAACAAGCGTTTGTAGAAGGTGTTGTTCCGGAGCGGGGGGGGGGAACATCCGTTGGAGAAAACCACCATCGTTCAATACTGAACCTCGGGCGGTTACCTCGAAAATACCTGATGCACCTGCATTGCTGATGGCCTCGGAGACCGTTACGACAGACTCTTTCGGCAGAATGAGGGAGAGAAGGGAGAAGTTATCGCTTTGCGTGTAGTTACTCATCTTAAGCAGCCTCCGTTGCGGTTATGATTTCATCTTCATCCGTCTTCGGTTTCTTTCGAACAATAAGACCTACGGTGAGAACAGTGATGATGGGCCCAATGGAGGCGAGAGCAAGCACCCCGAAGCCATCTATGGCTCCAGTCTTGGAACCGATGCCCAAGCCCATGGCGAGAACAAGTGGTACGGTGATGGGGCCGGTGGTGACCCCTGCACTGTCCCAACCGAAGTTAACGAAATCCTCGCTCGAAAGGTATGTGATGAACATCAATATGGTATAAGGAGGAATAAGCAAGTACCAGAGATCGAGATTAAAGGCGATCTTAGCTACACCTGTGGAGATGCCGATAGCCACTCCAGTTGCGACGGTTTGCATGAGGAGGCTTTTCTTAAAAGCACCGACTGTGATTTTTTCTACCGTGGAGCCAAGCGCGTTGAGTGCCGGTTCCGCCAAAGTTGCCCCGTAGCCAAGAATAAATCCAAAGAGTATCGCCAAAGCCTTACCCAAGTTGGAAGAGGCAAACATCGGATCAACAAAGCCTTCCGCAGCCCAAGGTTCAATGGCGGCGAAACTAGATACGACGTTACCACCCAATTGTTCTCCCAATGGGGTTAAACCGAGTGCTATACCAAGATTAAAGAGGCCCATGCCAATAACTGCGCAGATGATTCCAATAAATAATTCGTCGTAGTGCTTTGGCGGTTGCCTGAGGCCAACAACAAGGACGAGCAACAAGATCGAGCAAAGTGGGACAATTGCCCAAAGAGCACCTTCAATTGCTCCGCGATCCTGATCGGGTCCGTCGAGAACGGCATCTTTGTTTACTGGTGCACCTTCTTTATTATATGTAAGCACGCCGTCGGCATAACTGTATATGTCTTCCCCTGGATCTAGCTTACCATTACCGTTTGAGTCTTCATCGGGCTTGAATGTGTTTGGAAAGAAATCAAAGTTATTGGTCAGGGCCGCCATGATTTCCGTTCCAGGATCCCAAACCTCATCGGGTGTGGATACGCCGTCCCTTACGATAATGGAGTTGGTGCTGGTTGGCTGAACAATGGAACGAGAATTATTGTCCTCCTTGTCAAGTGGAGCGGCGGCGAGTGAACTGCCGTCAATCTGCGTCTGGAGTGAGTATCCCGTGGGCAGTTTGCCGGTATCATCCAATGACGCCTGTACCTCGGCTAAATCTACTTTTGAGAGAGAGCTAGCCATGTCACTCTCTGAAGCACCCCCTGCCGAATCTAATCTTCTTTTTGCGACGATGTCACCGAATCTTTGTAAGTCAGGGTCGTATTTGACGCCATATCGTTCATCACCTTCCTGCTTCGCTTTTTCAATGGCAATCGTGTGCCAATCTGCTTTTGAAAAAGTAGCGAAGTAATAATCCTTGGTTTCGAATAGGAAGGTGGCATAGCAGAGGACTGCAAAGATAGGAAAGAGAGATGCAAGAGTAACAACGCCGAAACCCGTATTGCTGGACCCGCCTGTCGACACAATGCGACAAACGCCTATGCCAAGTGCGAGAACAAGTGGCACAGTGACTGGTCCGGTTGTTACTGCACC
>CALBIN010000515.1 GCA_937893275.1 uncultured Opitutia bacterium
CTGTAACCAAATTCTCAGGCTGCTGTATTTTAAGATGATTATAAGTTATTTCTCGAACGTTTTATGGAGATTAGAAACCTTGCAAACTATGTCTAAGCGACTTTAGCTTACGAATCGCCCTTTTTTAAAATGCCACATGTTAAGCTGATACAGTTTTTGAGGTTTTTGCCCTTTTTTGCTTTGGGCATATCGCCAGCCCTCCTTCAAGCGGTTCCCGATGCTGCGATTACCGTCACAGTCAATGGTACCGGAGTTGTTGCAGTTGGTTCGCAATTTGGGGTTACGGTGTCCATTTCAAATACTGGCGATCAGGATTTTTTAATTGGCGATTCCATAGCTTATCAGCTTCAAATTCAAGGTGGCGGAAACACGGTTTTTTCTACGGGTGGAAACATCGCCAACGGTCTGGGTGTCGGAATTGTAGAAAACCAAACCTTCACCTTTACCATGCCTTACGGGGAAGCTCCCAGATTTAATGCAGGTTGGACTGCCTTGGCGACCGTTTCTGCTACTCGGGATACCAATACTGCGAACAATCAAGCTACCGCTAATTTCAACATCACCGTGCCCGATTTACAGGTGCTCAACCTGCAGGGCACGGGCAATGTCTTGCCCGGGCAAGACGTTACCGTCACTTTTGGCACTGTTAACAACCCTGCCGCAGGCAATGCGGGCACAGATCCCGGGGTATTGCTTTCTGCGGAAGCAATACTCGTGGACGTCGCAACCGGGCTGACGGTTGATAGGGAAGCCGCTTTGGTAAATTCGGGCAGCAATGGAATTGCCGCCGGAGGTAATATTCAGTCTACGATTTCCAACTTGCACATACCTTCCGACGCCAACCCCGGTGACCAATTTACCGTTCAAGTTACTGTGGATCCCGGGAACCCCGGACTTGTGGTGGAAACAAACGAGGCAAATAACGACCAAACTTTAACTCTTACCGTTGGAGGTGCTTCCAACTTGCAGTTCGTTTCATTCACTCACGACGAAGGAACTTTTTTCGCAGGCGACCCTGTTCACATGTCGCTTACCTACCGAAATACAGGAACGGCTCCCGTTCCTGCTGCCCAAGTCAATACGATTCGCACCGCCTTGTCCTTCGACAACCAAAATATAGGCGCAAACGATTTTATCCTTCGAAGGATAGATGCATCCGGAAACAACCAAGGATCCAACCTACACTCCGGCGAAACCGTTACCTTGAGCTGGGTTCAAAGGTTGCCCGGAAACTACCAAGGTACCTTTTTTGTTCTGGCAGAGCTAAATGGTGCAATCGCTTCCATGCGCTCTAGCCCGTCCTTGACCATACTTTCAACAACGCAAGGAGAAACATCAGTAGTCTCTACTAATACGACCACCCTTAGCGATGCGCCGTCTCTTTCTTCCGATGGTAAAACGGTTGCCTACGAATCGATTATCGGTGGCACCTCCCAGATCTTTCTACGACGCGAAAGCAACCCACCCGTCGCGATAACTAATGGCAATGGAGGTTCGTATGCTCCTGCCATTAGTGCAAACGGCGAATACGTGGTATTTCACTCCTATGCATCGGATTTGGTAGTTGGAGATGTTAATGGGTTGGCGGATGCTTTTCTTTACGACGCTCTTCTTAACCGAATAACCAAAATATCCAATTCATCAACAGGCAGTAACGCTGATGGCGGATCCTTTTATCCCGCGATCAATAATAACGGATCAATCATAGTGTTTGAATCACTTGCGAGTAATTTGGGCAGCGACCCTAATCTGGGCATTTCAGATTTATTCGTTTACGATGTGCCATCCCAAACCATTCAATGCATTACATACCCAAACACCTCTGGAAAAGGGCTTTCGATGGGGAGTTTTCAGTCCTCGATTAGCTTTGATGGCAAACGGGTCGCTTACACTTCTTACTCATCCAACCTCATTTCCGAAGGCGCAACCGATGATCAAAATGGATTTTCCGATGTGTTTCTATGGAAGGCGGATAACAACAAGACATCGAGAATAAGTCGTACAAGTTCCGTATACCAAGAGGTAATCGGAGGGGCAAGTTCCGAACCCGCAATTAGTGGTGATGGCAAATACGTAGCTTTTCATTCGACGGGAAGAAACATAGTTTCCGGTAAGGGAATAGTTTCCATAACCTTAGATGATTCCGGCGCAGGCCATGCCATCGCTCCAATCGTTACGATTACCGATAGCTTGGGTCCGGGCTTTGGTGCCACGGCATTTTCAACGATAAACGTTAATGGCGAGCTGACTGCTATAACCCTGAGTAATCCCGGCGCCGGTTTCATTAGTCCGATCGTAACAATAGAACAGCACCCGTTGGATACCGGTATTTTGGCTCGACCGGCAACTGCAACAGCCAACTTATCTCATGAGCGGGGAGACGTTTATCTCGTAAACGTCGACAAGATCATACGGTTCGATGACGGGAATTTTACGGACGTGGCCGAGGCCGTGTCCAGGGTTAGCGAAGGACATGATGGCCTAGGCGGGAATTCCTACAGTCGCCAACCTGCGATAAACTACGATGGCTCTCTTGTGGCATACAGAACTCAGGCATCAAGTCTTTTGGACAGCAACCTGACCCGCGTGGACGGTAAAACCTTTTACAACAATCAAAGCAGCAGAGCTTCGGCTTCCTTTACCCTTGGCGGTGGCATTTTGGAAATCGAAGTGGCCAATGCCGGGCTTGGTTATGAAGATGGCTTTCTCAGAATTCTCGATTCCTCCGGAAGCGGTTCCGGAGCTTTGGCTACGTATGTAGTGGATGGTGCCGGCAGAATCGTAAACGTCACTATTCTCGACGCCGGCTCCGGATACAACCCGGACACCACTCAGATTAGCGTTGATAATCCGCGCAATGGGATTGGTTTTCAGGTCGGTGCCATTCGCCACTCGGGCTCTGTCTTGCAAGTGCAGTTGGATAACAACGGTTTAGGCTATCCAAAAACTGCAAACAACAAGCTTCCAGACGATTTTGGCTTACGCATTGATGGGGACGGGCAAAATGCCTTGATGAATCACGACCTTGTTCGCGTGGGCGAATCGGGAGAATTGTTACTGGTACAAAAAGCCACCATTTCCTTAAGCAATGTAAATGCTCTTCAGGGTGAAAGCTTGACGATTTCAGATCGCACCCAGTCCCTCTCAATTGCATTTGACCAAACGGCGGGTGCCGGTTGGAATGCGGGAAGCAAGGAAATTGGTTTTACGACGAGCATGACGCCGGCAACTCTTTTGGGTCACGTCATCACGGCTATTCAATCCCAATGGGGTTCCAACACTGACTCATTTGATGGCGTTGTCGTCTCCTTAACTGGAAACGAACTAAAATTGGAAGCGATAACGGGTCGCTTTGTAAGTAGCAATACAAACGCCCTATCGGTCAAGCTGGACAGCAATCTTCTCATCCAAGGAACGGGTTATGAGTTTGGTTCGGTTTCCGTAGGCCCCGATCCTGTTATTTATGGCTTCTCGGAAATTGCCGAAGACTTCACGGCCGATACCACAAGTTCCGATATATACCTATTTCATCGTGGAGACGAAAATGGAACCGGTCGTAAGAACGAACGATTAAGCATAAGTTCCTTCGGCTATCCCGTTCGCTCCTTCGGTGAACCCAATTCGCCCTCCAGTCGCTCTCCCTCGATTAGCGCCGACGGCCGGTTCGTTGTATTCAGTACCGATGCCGACGGTCTTGGAGGAATTTCTTTTGGCGCAAACAACCAAGCCGCTGCGGATAACAACGGCCTACGGGATATTCACCAGCATGACCGAAAGAAATCCATAGATATCTCGCTTCCCCCGAGCCAAATACCTACAGC
>CALBIN010000516.1 GCA_937893275.1 uncultured Opitutia bacterium
GGGGCCACCTTTGCGGTATTTGCAGACTACATGCGCGGATCCGTTCGCTTGTCCGCGCTCGTGGGCCTGCCCGTCTTTCACATTTGGACACACGATTCGGTCGGTGTCGGCGAGGATGGCCCGACCCACCAACCGGTCGAGACTGTCAGCGGGTTGCGGGTCATACCCAACCTCGACGTCATTCGTCCCGCCGATCCTGAGGAAACAGCCGGAGCCTTTGTCGCGGCCATCGAGCGTGCGGATGGTCCCACTGGCCTCCTGCTAACTCGCCAAAGCGTACCCAATCTCAACGAGATTCCGGTTGCCGAACGTCGTGCCGGCGTTTTGCGCGGTGGCTATATCGCCCGTCGCGAAAAAGGTGAGCTCGAGCTCATCATCCTTGCTTCCGGAAGCGAACTTTCCATCGCTCTTTCCGCCGCCGCTGAACTGGGTGAAACCGTTCGCGTGATCTCCATGCCATGCATGGAACGCTTCGATCGGCAGGACGACGATTATAAGCAATCCGTACTACCTCGAAAATGTCGCAACCGGATGGCCGTCGAGGCCGGCGTCAGCGACCTCTGGCGAAAGTACGTCGGGCTTGACGGCGTAGTGATCGGCATTGATCGATTCGGCATTTCCGCGCCTGGCGACATGGTGATGAATGAGCTCGGCATCTCCGTCGAGAACGTGGTCAAGAAGGCTGCTCTTGCCGGCCTCAAGGTTTAGCGTCACAGGCTAGGTTCCGTCGGTGCGCGGATCGTTTTCAATCCTTCATTCGGTTTTGTTGAATTCGTGAACCTTCTGTCTTTGGGCTGGTATTGTCCTCGGCCGGAGGCTAGTGTTTGTCCGATGAAAGTAATACCTAAATCGTTATTTGGGCTCTTGCTTGGAGCCATCATTTTCAACGGATCCTTTGCTCATCTTGCAGTCGGAAAAAAGAAAGCTAAGGATAAGCAATCGGAGGCTGCCAAACCCGATTTCCAAGAAGTCTTCAAGAAATTGGATGCTGGGGCGCGTGCCGCCATGAAGAAGGATCCCAAGGAGGGGCTAAATGAAGTGGAACGAGTGGGGCGTCTGCTCATTAAGGATTATCCGAAGAACCCATTCCCTATTCGATGCTCGCTTACGTTGCCGGCAGAACCGGCGACAAGGAAAAGAAGGTCTCTATTTTCAATGAATTGGCGGCGACCAAGAGTTCTAATCCCAAAGTTGCCCAAGTATTGGGTCGAGCCAAGGGCGAGTTGAAGAAAATGGAAGCTCTTGGGAAACCTCTCGAGATGAAATTCACGGCCATCGATGGGCGTGAAGTGGATTTGTCCAAGATGAAGGGCAAAGTAGTGTTGATCGATTTTTGGGCGACTTGGTGCGGGCCTTGCATTCAGGAGTTGCCGAATGTCAAGAAAGCCTACGGGGAACTGCATGAACAAGGCTTTGAGATCGTTGGAATCTCTCTCGACAAAGACGAAAAGAAGTTGACCGATTTCGTGGCCAAGAACGAAATGCCATGGGCTCAGTTTTGCGATGGCAAGGGGTGGGCCAACACATTGGCCAAAGAACACGGGATTAGTAGTATCCCCGCCATGTGGTTGGTGGACAAGAAGGGCAATTTGGTCGACCAAAGCGCACGCTCAGGGCTTGAGGCCAAGGTGAAGAAATATTTAGCCGAATAAGATTCCATAAAGGGAGCCCTGTCTCCCGATCATGACTCGCTTCCTGCCAACTCTCTCTTTATTGGGAGTGGCTTTTACTTCGCATTTCCTCATGGGAGCAAAGATCGACGAGGCGATCCCCATGACGGGCGATTCTTTTCGTCCCGTCTTCGTCCGCATGGAGGATCAGTTGTTCAGGAAGGCGGGCGATCAAGAGGCTTTCTGCAAGGCGAAGGCGGATGTTCCTCGATCGACTAACCGCAAGGATGTCACCGCTTTGTTGCGGAAGAAAGCGGATAATTCGTGGGAAAAGATCAAGGGTTTATTGGGGGAACTGGAAAAAGCCGGCTCGATTCGTGGCCAGAAAAGGTTTTGGATCGTCAATGGGTTTGCCTGTGCCGCCAAACCCGAGGCTATACGCCAATTGGCGGAGGATAATGCCACATCCTTCGTCTGCCTCGACCGATTGGCGCGGCCGGCTAAGCCTCCTCGAGCCATGCTACCTGTTCGGATGACCGCAATGAAAGCTCTTCTCAAGTTGCGGGAGGAGAAACCTGCTTCGGTCCCGAAAAAGAACGCCAGAATCCCATGGAACCTTAAGGCGATCAAGGTGCCTGAAGTTTGGCGGCAGGAAGGCGCATTCGGGCAGGGCGTGACCGTGGCGGTGATCGACTCGGGCATTTTGCCGACTCCATCTTTGGCCACTGCCCTTTGGCAAAATCCGAACGAAACCCTTAATGGCGATGACGACGATGGCAACGGCTTGATCGACGATGTCTTCGGTTACGATTTTACCTCCGGAACGGGATATATACTGGAACTTGGTTCAACCATGTCACATGGTAGTTCTTGCGCCGGTATCATTGCCGGTAGAACCTCTGCCAAAAGTGGTTGGCAAACGGGAATCGCGCCACAGGCCGAGCTCATGCTAATCAAGGGGTCCTTCGACTTGCGGGCTTTGGAGTACCTGCTTCTCAATGGCGCCGACGTCGTTTCCATGAGCTTCATGATCGTGGGTCGCGAGCTCGGCCACCTACGTGGGCTTTACCGCAATGCCTTCGAGCACCTTTCCGCCGCCGGCGTCTTGGCCGTTGGCGGCGCGGGCAACTATGGGCCAAAATCCCGTCGAGCAATGCCCGAGGGCAAGCAAATCGGCCTGCCTAAGGATATTCCTTGCGTGATTGCGATGGCTGGGGTGGCCAAGGATCGATCGCCCGTCGCATTCAGCAGTCACGGCCCATGCTACTGGGACAAAGTCGCCTTCTTCTCCGATTATCCCAAAGGGAGTCCTCTGTCGAAGCCTGACCTCACTGCCTTTCCCACCGGGTACCCGATGTGGACCCATTCTCCGAATCGCTTGACCAAGGCGCGAGGCTGGCGGGAAATTAGCGCCGAGACGGGTGCCTCCTTGCTCCAGGGTCCTGCGGGCAATTCTTTCTCCGGACCTCACGGGGTTGGTGTTGCCGCTCTCGTCCTTTCGGTCGCCCCCGAAACCAATCCTTGGGAGGTCAAGCAATTGCTGGAGGAAACCGCAGTCGACCTAGGCGAAAAAGGTCGCGACTCAAAATTCGGTTCGGGTCTGGTCGACGCCCTCTCTGCCGTTCGCAAGGTTTCGCTGTCCGACTAGGCTGTTTCTTGGTCTGATGTCTCGTTGGGAAATTACGATAAGCGGAACAGACTTTTTCCTTTTCCTCATAACGCAAGGCGGCGGGCATTGCGCGCCCGCCGCCTGTATCGGAGTTTTTCCGTTATTATCTCTTCCAAGAATACCATTCTTGCGAAGAATAACTGTAAAACGCTTCTGTTTCCGAAAGAGATTTTCCATTGAAGTAAACCCATCCGTCGGCCAACGTTCCTGTTGCGAATGCGCTGTTTGTAAGCTCGGGTTTGAACCAAAGCCAGCCTGTGTTCGCGTTGAAGAGCCACCAGGAGGAATCCCCTTGAAGGGCAACTGTGTAGGACCAACCGAGTTCGGGTTGGAAAATCCAGCCGTTGCCGGCGTCAAAGAAGTCGCCAAGGCTTTCGATCCTGTACCATCCCGGAGCTTCTGAATAGGCAATGGCATGCGGAATCTCTCCTCGTTTGACTAGGTCGGCCATGGTGTCGATCTGATTTTGTCTGGAATCGCTCGTTTTTCCTGCTTCAGTCCGTTTTTCCTCTTCCTTCCCCGAAGCAATCTCCTCTTCTTGCTCGTCTGCATTGTTACTTGAGCTTGTTTCCTCATCGGTAGTGACGGGAGCGATTACTACGGCAGTTTTCTTTTCCGTTTTGCTTTGCTTGTCCTCTTGTGCGGCTTTTTCCTCCGTTTTGGGAGATTCTTCAATCGAGGGATCCTCGAGTGTCGCTTCTGCGAAATCTTCCTCTACGCCCGTTGAGCCTTCGGATGTCTTGTCCTTTTCGTTTTCGTCGGAATCCGCTTGAGATGGGTCGCTTTCCGGGGTGTCCTCCGTTGTTGAAGAATCCAAATCTTCATTATTGTAAGTGTCTTCAATATTTACATCCGTATCTGCACTAGATTCGGAATCCAAAAGAGAGGCGATCATCCATTTTTCAGCCTGTTCGGCGGAGGTTGGATGGAAAGCGAAGCGTTCCGTTCCCTGGATATCCTTGAGCGAAGCGATCCATGACTCCATGGTCAGTTCGGATGTTTCCACTGATTCGTCGGATAATTTAATTTCTATTTTTCTGACAGCTTCTTCGTCGGGATCGGTCAAGGAATTGGAGTCGCTTGCCGTTGTCTCGAGCTTGAGAAGGAAATCTTCGCTTTTGACCAATCTGTCGTTCATTTCATAAATCAAATTCTGAAAGGCCGTGACCAGTTCGCTTGAATCGCTTTCCTCGAGGTGAATGGGAATGGCGTTGGGATGTTCGGCTACCGAAAGAATGAGTGTTTTCTTGTCCGAAAGCTGCCCGTCACTGACTTCTACTTCCATTTCATCCTGTCCCGTAAATCCGATTGCAGGATAGTATATCAACTCGTTGTCCCTTATCACGCATTCGCCGTTAGCGGGTTTTTCCGACATATTGAACACGAGTTCCTGTCCGTCCACGTCGGTGGCTCGAAGAGGTACGACCATCGGAGTTTCCCGGTAACTGGTTTGGAGGGTTCCCACAAGGGATTCGAAGCGAGGAGCATCGTTTTTACCCTCTACGTTTAGAGTAATGGTCGTAGCATTGCTCTCAAGCTTTCCATCGTTGGCCATGACTTGGAAGGAATCCTGACCATTGAAGTCTTTGCTTGGGGTGTAGACGTAGGAGGGGCCGTTGCCGGACAAGCTTCCGTTATTTGGATTCCGAGTGATCGTGAAAGTTAGATCATCACCGTCAGGATCGGACGCGATGAGCTTGATCGGTAACTTCCCGTCTTCCTCAAGACTGAAAGTGGAAGCTTGTACGACAGGCGGATTGTTTACCTTCTTCACCTCTATGGAAACGGTCGCCAAGTTGCCTTGAGCTTTCCCGTCAAAGGCACGATATGTGAAGGCATCGCCACCTGCGTATCGGTTGAAGGGTTGATAGGTCCAGCGATTGTTTCCGGCAGAGGTTAGCGTTCCGTGCTTCGGTTCCGTCGAGATGGCGTAAGTGAGCCGATCGCCATCAACATCGGTGGCGTTAAGTTCGACGTTCACCGCCATGTTTTCATCGGTTACGACTTTTATGTCCGATGCGACCGGAGCATCATTTGCGGGATCCAGATTAAGGGTTATCGTGGCTTCTTTGCTGGTCAGCTTTCCATCGCTTACTTTGTACTTGATCAAGTCCCGGCCATTGAAGTGGTTGTTGGGGATATAGAGCCATTCGCCCGACTCTTCCCAGAGGAAACCATGATTCGGTTCTTGGGTCAGAATTAGTGCCAGATTGTCTCCATCGGGATCGCCATACTTGAAAGCGATTGTGATGAATTCGTCCTCGGTTGCATTGACTTCTTGCGATTGGGCCCAAGGGGCGTCGTTGACTGCTTCGACCTTAAAGGTAATCCTGGCAACAGCGCTTTCATTCCTGCCGTCGGATACTTTGAAAGTAAGTTCATCGTCGCCGTTGAAGTTCGCTTTGGGTGTGTAGGTGAGCTCGGGCGTTTCGCCTGCGAGAGCGCCGTTTTTGGGCCTGCCGACCACTTCGTAAGTCAACTTGTCTCCATCGGCGTCCTCCCCTTTGAGGGTGAAGGCAACGGACGCATCTTCCTGCACTGTAACGGTTGCAGGCAGAGCGACGGGAGGCTGATTGTCGCGAACTGTCAAAATCACCTTTACGGCATGGTAGGCATTTTCGGGATCATTGCTTGAGAATTGAACCTCCGCGGTGTAGTTCCCTTCATCCAGTCCTGTGGCATTGAACTTCAAGGCCATGGAACCTTCCTTTTCGCCCTCAACCGTACCCTCAAGAGGAGTTCCGCTGATCCAATCGGGGGAACCGCCCC
>CALBIN010000517.1 GCA_937893275.1 uncultured Opitutia bacterium
GCTAAGAAACTTTTCTGTTTGAATCTTACAAAGCCTCCGGGAAACCGGAGGCTTTTTTGTTAGAACACAAAAGCTCTCCAAGGAACGAATACGATCATCAAGAACCAAGTTCGGTAATTGATTTCGCCCCCCCTTGACAAGAGGAACTCTGAGACCATTGCCAAAACAAACCGCCCTTCGGACCGAATACCCAAGCCAAAACAAATAATGCGCCGGCCGTTACCACCATAGCCCCTGCGATTGAACAGTCCAACCACTTAGCGAGGTGAAAACCGCCTAATGAATATGCCAAGGAAAGAGGCGCCACACCAAGCAGCAAAACAGGTAATCGCTCAAAAAAGAAACCGACCGTGACTGCGGGGAAAATAAGCATGGCAACAACTAGAACAACTCCCACTGCCTCGAAGGCCGCCACAATGGTAAGCGCCAAGGCAATCATAAGCCCATAATGAGTGGTGTTCACAGGCATTCCCAGCGATCGAGCAAGCCCGGCATCGAAAGAGGTGACAAGGAGCACCCTGTAAAAAACAATAACTAGAACTATGTCTAACAGGGCTACTGCGCCCATAGTCGCGATTGGCAGCGGACCAAGATTTGCTCCGCCCAAAATGAAGCTTTCCCGCAATGGAACTAGGCCTATCTCACCATAAAGCACGCAATCGGCATCGAGGTGGACATTGTCCAGCCAAATGCTGATTATCACCACACCCACCGCAAAGAGGGTAGTGAAGACGATTCCAATGGCCGCGTCGGGCTTCACCCTTGACTTGCGGTGAATCAGCTCGATCAGAACCGTGGTGAGAACACCCGCGACAGTAGCTCCAATCAACATTGCAGGCAACGAACGTGAGGAAGTGAAGACAAAGGCAATGGCAATACCGGGCAGCAGGCTGTGACTGATGGCGTCTCCCACCAAGGCAAGACGGCGTGCAACCACGAAATTTCCGATGACTCCGCAAGCCAGACATACAAAAAAGCCCATTAGGACTACCTGGAAGGTGCTCTCGAAACCAGACAGCCAAGGATCCACAAAAACGGAACCATAGTCAAAGATCGGAAAAAACTCTTCGCGCATCGTGTTTAACTTTCCCGAAAGTACCCTGGGGCGGATGCAGGATTAGTTGATAAGCCGGCACCACGTTTTATGTCCTCGAGACTGGGGATGACTGACCCGTGAGGATCCCGTCGGGGGTCCTTTAGGATACGCTCGAGATGACGCACGACATTTTCACCCAAAACATGCTCGATCTTTTCGGCATCCTCATGAACGTGATCGGCGGCATAGCGCGCCTCGTTGGTCAGATAGAGCTCCCAAAGGCGGTGGTTACGAACAATTTGGCAAGCCCGTTCCCAACCGGCGGGGGTAAGGGAGAGTCTGGCGTCTTGGGAATAACGAGGACCAGTATTATCGGAACCGAACATACTCGCGAACCCGGCTTTCACGAGATCATCCGCCTCTCGCCGAGCTTCTGCCACGCTTGTCCGTCTCCGGGCAGCCAGAGCTCCAACGGTTACGGATTCTTTAGAAAAATCGCCTGCCTCGAGCACTTGATAGGCAGCCTTCATTGTATTCTCGAAACTCACTTGGCGAACTCGGTTTCGACGCCTTAGCCACTTGGAAATCAACCCATGCTTGGGGCCGCAAAAAAAGGCGACGACAAAGAAAGAAGTACAGGCAAGAACCATGAAAGGACCCGTTGGCAGATTATTGCCGAGAAAAGAGCCATAAGAACCGAGCAATCCGCCCGCGACCCCAAACAGGGCCGAAAGCAAAAGCAAAGTTCCCATTCGATCGGTCAGCAAGTAAGCGGTGGCTGCAGGCGTAATGAGAAGGGCGGAAACAAGAACAACGCCCACCACCTGAAGCGAGGTGACCACCGCAAAAGTCAGACCCACGAGGAGTACGTAACGCATAAACTCAACGGGTATGCCCACGGAGCGAGCAAAGCCTTCGTCAAAACTCGTTACGAGAAGCTCCTTGTTAAAAAGAGTGACCATAATCAAGGTCCCTATGGCAACTACTCCCATCAGACTGACGTCGGCGGACGAAAGGGCGGCGGCTTGCCCGAAAAGAAATTTGTCGATGCCGGATTGGTTTCCGAATTCCATTTCCTGAATAACCGTCAAAATACAAATACCCACGGCATAGAATCCGGAAAGCACTAGACCCAAGGCACTGTCCTCTTTAACCCTTGTGGTTTTGCGTATCCAGGCAACCACCACCGTTCCCAATAGACCGGCCACAGTAGCGCCGACAAAAATAGCCACGGGATCTTTCGTGCGACTCCAAAGAAAACCGAGAGCAACTCCCGGGAGCACCGCGTGCGACAAGGTGTCGCCGAACAATGCCAAACGTCGGGCAACCACATAGCCGCCGAAAAGACCACAACTGACACCCATGAAGACGGAACCAAGAACTGCATTGCGGACGGCTGCGTCACGCAAGCTGAGGAAGCGAAAGGTCTGCTCACTCCAATCCAGATCGGTCACGTCCCCGATGCGGGTGGCATGAACTAACGCAGGAAAAGCAAAAAAGACCAGCAATACAAAAACCGGGCTTATTCGTGGTACTTTCATTTATAGCTTGGGATCGCCTTCTTGCTCGAACTCCGAGCGACCAGCCGCTTGGCCGGCGACGTCCGACAATATGGTGAGACGACCTCCGTAAGTTTTTTGTAAAAGATCGGGAGTGAAGGTTTCCTCCATTTCGCCATAAGCAACAAGTCGCATGTTGAGCAGCATAAGCTTATCAAAATATTCGCGGGCAGAGGAAAGGTCGTGATGGACTACGATGAGGGTTTTGCCCCGCTCCTTCAGATCTCGCAACAACTCCACAATCGCTGTCTCGGTAGCGGCGTCTACTCCGGCAAAAGGTTCGTCCATAAGATAAAGGTCGCTCTCCTGCGCAAGAGCTCGGGCAAGAAAGACACGCTGCTGCTGCCCGCCCGAAAGATTGCCAATCTGGCGATCTGAAAAAGGCTGCATATTCACTTTTTCCAAACATTCGGAAGCAATCCGGCGATCTCGCTTACTGACTCGCCGCATGAGCCCGGCATGGCCATATCGCCCCATAAGAACAACGTCCATAACGCTCACGGGAAAGTCCCAATCTACCGATTCGCGCTGTGGAACGTAACCGACACGCGTGACTGCTTTCCTGTATGGTTGGCCGAAGATCTTCACCCATCCGCCATTGGGCTGCACAATACCCATGATAGTTTTGATCAGGGTAGATTTACCAGCCCCGTTCGGCCCTACCACGCCGACCAATGAACCAGCCTCAACAACGACATCCACACCATAAAGGACTGGCTTGCGATCATAGGAAACCGTGAGGTCGTGAATCTCCAGTGGAGGAGGAATATGAACCATACTATTACTTCAACCCTTCCACGATAGTGTTCACGTTATGCTTCATCATGCCAGACCAGGTGCCTATGTCGTATTGCTCGCCATCAGGTCCCTTTTCCAAACGACCCGGTTGGCCCATGGCGTCGGAAAACAATTCTCCCCCGATCTTCACGCCAGCTTCCTTGGCGATGCCCTCAATAATTGCAGGATTAACACTGCTTTCGACGAAAATAGCCTTCACTTCATGCTTTTTTACGAAGTCGACCATGGCGACTCGATCGGCAAGGCCTGCTTCGGTAGCAGTGGAAATGCCTTGGACGGCGAGGACTTCGAGACCAAAAGCACGCCCGAAGTAATTGAAGGCGTCGTGACTGGTAACAAGATAACGAGATTCTTCAGGCAATCCACTTATACGCACCTTTGCCCATTC
>CALBIN010000518.1 GCA_937893275.1 uncultured Opitutia bacterium
CAGGTAACTCACCATGTCGACAGGCCAGACTTCCGTATTTTTCCCCTCCTGCTTGAAGTGGCTGGGATTCTTTCCCATCAAAGAGGCAAACTGACGTTGCGTTA
Source organism: uncultured Opitutia bacterium (assembly GCA_937893275.1). Taxonomy (GTDB): domain Bacteria; phylum Verrucomicrobiota; class Verrucomicrobiia; order Opitutales; family Seribacteraceae. The sequence goes on from CALBIN010000518.1 coordinate 105, forward strand.
CCTCGTATTTACCGACCCAGAGCGGGCGGGTAAGTGTCACGATCGCTCCCTTCCCCGGATTCCCTTGGTAATACTTGCCAGGCGGCAGCAAAACCATGCGGACGCTGACCTTCCGGTCTTCGGTGATCGGAAACAGCTTCTCATGACTGGCTGCACCCATGTGCCTCGTCCAGGCGCGTTGCGAAGCCAATACTGTGGCTGCATCGACGCCATTGGGCCCCGTGCAGTCAAGCGGCGGAGGCGCGGGCAGCGCCGCCCTCGGCAGCTGCGCCATATGCACGATCCGAAAGCCCAGATGAGCTCCGGCGTAGGTTTCCGCATCACGCGTCCGTTTGACCGCCCGAACCTGCTGGGTATCACCTCCCCAGTTTCCACCTCGGGTAACGCAGCCCTGCCCCTTCTCCGGTCCGATAGGATCGATCGTCGTGCGCAGGTCATAGCGCGGAGTCCAGTAGTCCGAGACAATCTCCCACAAGTTGCCTGCCATATCGTGGATCCCGAAGGCATTTGCCAATCGTGTGCCGACTTTCCCGGGCTGTCGAAAGTTGTTCTCACGGTACTGGGCAATCTCGCCCACCCGTCCTTCCTCGTCTCCGTTGTACCACGTGGTACGGGTTCCCGCTCGATACGCATATTCCCATTCCGCCTCGGTGGGCAGTCGGAATTCACCATCGGTGAGCAGGTTGGCTTGTTCACAAAAGGCGATAGCCTGACGATGGCTCACCGCATCCACCGGGTAGGCGGAGGTGTCCTTCTGGTCGAAGTGACTCGGATTGCGGCCGGCCACCGCCGCATACTGCTGCTGAGTCAGCTCATACTTCCCAACCCAGAGTGGTCGGGTCAGGGTTACGATGACCGTATTCTTTCCCTCGCCGCGATAATACCTGCCAGGTGGGATCAGGATCATATCAATTCGCACCTTTCCGTCCCGATCAAGTGGGAAGGATTTCTCAATGCCATCCTGGCCCAGGTATTTCGCCCAAGCTGTTTGCGCGCTCCTGACGGATTCAGCATCAGCGCCGTCCTTTGCCGTGCAATCCAGCGGCTCGGGCGGTTCAATCGCCATCAATCCGAAAGCGACACCCAAGCTCGAGATGGCTACCCATAACCATAAAAGCATCCTCCTCATTTCATCCTCCAGGCATATGCGGTTTGTGAATTATCATGAAAGAACTTCTCGGCAACCCGTTCACCCTTGGCGGTGAAATAATCGCGGACAATTCCGATAACGTTGGCCAACGGCACGATATCGTGTCTCATCGGCCAGTTGCTGCCGTAAACGAGACGATCTTCCCCGAAGCAGTTCCAAAGCGTGTCGAGTACCGGACGATAATAGTCCACCTCCCTGGGTGGCGGCTTCTTTCCCGTCTGTTCAACCAGGGCCGACACCTTGCAGAACACGTTGGGATGTTTCGCTGCGGCTGCCATCCCATCGCGCCACTTCGCAGGTGGTTCTCGACCGTCGATGCGCAGGTTCGCGGCATGGTTGATCACAATCCGCAACTTCGGACATTTCTCGGCCAGGCGCGCGACGTGCCCCGGCATGTCAGGGCCACCGTTGGTGTCCAGTCCCAGACCATGATCGATTAACAACTGACAGCGTTCCACAAGTTTGCCGCCCTCTTTCATGCCATTGGGCAGCTCACCATAAGAAATCCGGATGCCGCGATAGCGCGGATTCTTGGCAAATCGATGGAGGTGCTTTTCAAATTCATCCGAGGTCGGGTCAACGCGTCCTACGACGCCAAGTAGAAACGGTTCCTTCTCCGCCAGGTCCAGCAGCCACTGGTTGTCTTCCACCCTGGGGCTCGCTTCGATGACAATCGCTCCAACGCCTCCGAATGGCTTGCTGAGCTTCTGCAGTTCCGCAGGCAGCATCGGGCGATACAAGCGAGTGTTATTCTTTCCCGGCCAGAGAATGCCCTCGGGACGGGTTGGATCCCAGAAGTGGGTGTGGCAGTCGATGATCTTGAGTGCCGGCGCTTCCCGGGCCGTGACGGTGCTCCCGAGCAGCCCCGCCGTCCCCACTGCCAAGAACTCACGTCGTTTCATTCACCGGTCTCCTTGATGATGCAAAGCACGCGAAACCCACCGCTCCCGTAGCGGCCGCCGATCCCCACCAGTCGGCGCTTGGCGCTCCGGCAGGCTTCGGGACCAGTGTACCAGGCGCCGCCCCGCATGACCGGCCGCTGTTCCCCCTGACTCACGGTCTGCAGCCCGTTCCGGACCTTCGGCAGGGCGGTGTACGTTCCATAGAAATCCTCGCACCATTCCCATACGTTACCATGCATGTCGTACAGGCCGAAAGCGTTGGGTTTGAATTGTCCGACCGGCGCCGCGAAAACATGGCCGTCTTTCGCCTCGATCCCCTTTCCTTTTGGGAACATGGCCTTCCTCGTTCCATCCGCCAGGTTGGCATACACCGCGAGGGTTTCGTCCCCATCGCCGAAGCAGAACCGGCCGGCGCGACCGGCCCGGCAGGCAAACTCCCATTCCGCCTCCGCCGGCAAACGCAGCTCGAGCGCGGGCCCATTACCGGTCCCCATACCCTCCAGCCATTTGCAGAACTCCCGGGCGTCCTTCCGCGTAATATTGATCACCGGAGAAGCGTCCGTGTAGGAATCGAGCCCGTAGTGCTTCCAACTGTATTTTTTGTCACGGCCTTCGAACTTCTTCTCGTCTTCGTTCCAACCATAGCCGCCGTCCGTTGTTTCGGTTTCCGTGACGTAGCCCGTCGTTTCCACGAAGCGGCGGAACTGTCCGCGGCTGACCTCGAACCGTCCGATATAGAAATCGTCGGTCAATGTGATCCGCTGTTCGACTTCGAAGTCCAAAGTCGATGGTCGTTTGCCGTGGAAGTATTTCTGGATCACCGCATCCTGCTCTGCTGCGGACGAACCGACGGCGAACGTTTGTCCTTTGGCCCGTACTTTGACGAGTTTGAGCTCGATGCCCTTTCCCAAGTCGTAGACCAGATAGTCGAATACCTTGCCCAACCTGGCGTCAGCTGCTCTTTCAATGCGTGGATTTTTCGCCTGTTCGAGCACAATCCGAAAGCCCAGGTAGCTCCCCCGGTAGGCCGAAGGATGGCGGCCGATGCGAGAGGCGGAACGAGCTCGGGTTGCGGAGCTGGACCAACCGGCCCCCCGGTGCACCCGTGCCTCAGCCGAGTCCGGGCCGGTCGGATCGGTTGCCCGGACTCCCTCGTATCCTTTCGAATCGTACCCGTCCGAACACCACTCCCAGACGTTCCCGTGCATGTCGTACAGGCCATAGCGATTGGGTTTGAATCGGCCCACTGGGGCCGTGTATCGAAATCCGTCTTCGCTCCCGCCCACATTACCGTGGGTTACCAGGTCTCCGGGATCGTCGCCAAACGAATAGGCCGTTCTCGTCCCGGCCCGACAGGCATATTCCCACTCGGCCTCGGTAGGCAATCTATAGGTCTTGTTTTCCTTTTTGCTCAACCACCGGCAATAGGCCTGGGCGTCGTTCCAGCTAACGAGCACTACGGGATGATCGTTTGTCTGCTTGAACCCCGGCGAGGACCAGGTGAACCGTCCGTCTTTTTCGAGCGATCCCTTGTTGTTAACGCCCCAACCGCCCTTGCCGTCACGCTCGCCGTCCGTCCTGTACTTTGCATCGTCGACGAACTTCCTGAATTGACCGACCGTCACCTGATGCGTCCCGAGATAAAACGCCTGGGTCAGCTCAACCTCGTGCCGCTTTTCCTGTGCTTCACGGTGCGGCTCGTCTAGTGGCGATCCCATTCCAAATTTACCCGCAGGAATATATGTCAACTTCATCCCTTGGCTGCTGACCACGCCCCTGTAGGTCGCCACGATCTTTCGCGCCTGCTCGACGGTCAAGTCATCCAAGGCATCGGGTACCAAATCTGAGGCGTTCTCCGCCCAGGCACAGGCGGCAAGACCGCAACACGCCCAGAACCGAATCAGGCCGACAGCCCTCTGCTTCATGCCAGCAGCTCTTCAATGGGACCGGGCTTGTCGAGCCCTGCGGGTGCCTTGTCGAGATTGAATCCGTCCACCTCGCTTTCCGCCGCATGCAGCAGGGTCGTCCACAGGGCGTTGATGGTGCGGCCGTCGGGCGGACGTTCGTGATGGGCCACCGGTTCGCCGTAGGACGCGTTCGGGGTCTTGGTCATCGAGCCCCAGGTCGGGAACTGGATGTAACGCCCGCTCCGCATGCGGCCGCCGAGGTTGCCGATGAGCAGGAAGGGCCAGTGGTTGCCGTGAGAGTGCTGCACCTCGCCCGAGTCGCTGGTGTAGACGATCAAGGTGTTGTCGAGCATCGAGCCCTGGCCGCCCGGTTCGGGGGTCTCGGCGAGTGGCTTGAGGATCCGCTCCAGCATGGTCAGGCTGTAGTGCCGGGTACTCAGCCAGCCGAGGCTATTCTGGGGCCAATGACCGATGTCGTGTGATTTCTTGGGCTCTCTTGCGCCTTCGGGCCAATCGCGGGCGAAGGTATCCAGCGGCATGCCGTCGGGTCCGCTGAGCCCGGCGTCCACGGTCAATACGTTGGTGACCCCGGCTTTCAAGGCGGCCACGCCGACGTCGATGCCCGCTTCCCACCATTGACCGCTATGTTCCGGGTTGTCGAAGGCCTCGGTATAGTCGGGCTTGAACGTCGCCAGCGTATCCTTCATCGTCATCAGGGCCTTGCGTTGTTTCGTGATCTGATGCAGCCCGTCGATATAGGTTTTGAACTTCGCTGCTTCCGCACCGCCCAAGCGCTTGCGGATGCGGGCGCTGTCCTCGACCAGTTCGCCGAACCATTCGGTTTCGGACAGAAAGGCGTCCCGTGACTTTTCGCCGGCCACACAACCGAATATGTTCTGGTAGGCCATGGCCGGATTCGAAAACAACGGCACCGGCCGGGATGCCCCGGCCGCCGAGGAGCTGTAGGTGATCGGGGTGGCCTGCATGGTTGTCAGCTGGCTGAGCCCGATCCCCAGCATGGGTAGCGGCGTTGGAGGCAGCGCCATGCCGAGCGCGTGGTCGATGGTCTGCCCGGTTGGCGACTTGCCCTTCTTGAGTCCGGCCAGGCAGCCGAAGGGCGTGCCGTGACTGGTCTGGCAGTGCCGGCCGTTCACGCCCTGCAGGATGGTCATGCGGTCCTTGTAGTGCTCCAGCGGCGCGGTCCACTTGGGCAGGGCGTGGGGTCCAAGCTCCACGTCGATCAGCTTGTCCGTCTTCCGCACATCCTTCATTCCATCCGGGCAGACATGATCGGGATGAAAGCCGTTGCTGTAGATGAAGAAGACGAAGCGTTTGGGGCCGCCGGTTGATGGGGCGGCGGCGGCGGCACTAACGAAAGGAGGAAGGACGGCGGCGGCGGCCATTCCGGCCATTTTGATGGTATCACGGCGACTAATCTTCATGGGATGCGACTCCTTTGGGGTTGGCGCCGGTGCGATACAGGAATGCGTCCGACGTTAGTAATGATTTAAGTAGCGCCGACATGCTGCCGCCGCTATCCTGGTAGGCCCGGTGCGCTGCCTGCAGGGTGCGCGCGTCATCGAGCGTCTCGTTCCGGCCCATCCAGAAGCGAAAGGCGTGGCGTACGAAGACCTGCTCCACCCGCTCGGAGCCGGCCAGCTTGTTCACCAGTTCCTCCGGACCGGACACCGGTCCGTCGATCGCCGGATCGCCGCTGTCGATGATTTCGCCGGCGACTACCACCGGGCGGTCCTTCTCCGTCTCGCGTACGCTGCCGAAGTGGTCGTACTGCTCGAAGGGCAGGCCCAGCGGATCCATCAGGCGGTGGCATTTCCAGCATTGCTCCCCCCGGGTCAATTCCATGCGCTCGCGCAGCGTTTTCGATTTGTCTTCCGGCAAGGCTGCATCGACGGTCACCGGCACGTCGGGCACCCGGCCGCCGAGCAACCGTTCGCGGATCCACTTGCCGCGGTGAATGGGATGGTTCTCCGCGTTGTCGGAATGCGAGACCAGCCAGGAACGCTGGTTCAACACCCCGATGCGATCGGGCTTCAGCCAGTCGGGATGTTTGGCGATCAAGGCCTTGAGGGAGGCCTGCCGTTTTTCCCGGTTCTTCTCGGCGTTCTTCCGTTTTTCCGCGGACAGCGCCTTTTCGCCGGTCTGGGCGAGCTGCCGATCCATGTGCTCGATCCCTTTCTCGAAACCCACCTTCGCTTTTTCGTACTTGGCCTGCATGGTGGCGTCCGAATTGCCCCGGTAATCGGTTTTGATGGTGAGCATACGGGCCAGCACGTCCCGGTCATCTTCCAGGATCTTGTCGAGGACCCCGTTGGTGATGCGCACGACCTGCTCCGGGTGGCCGTTGTTGAAGCGTTCGGCGAAGGTGCCATGCAGCCGGCCGGCGTCCTTTTCCTTCTGCAGCTCGCCGATGTCCTTGAACACGTCTAAATAGTGCGTGTAGGTGAAATACTCCACCAGGAATCGTTTGACCGTTGCTGACTGGGAGAGTTTGGGCACTCTTTTATGACCGGCGGCCTGGTCGAGGACGGCGATCACATCTTCGCGATTCGCCAAATTTCCCTTATCCGCGGCGACGACGAAGAAGTCGCGCACGACGGGATTCCCGTAACCGATCTGCCATTTGGACACCGGGTTCCGGCTAGCCTCCATACGGCGGTCGCGCAGCGCGCGATCCACCGCATCGATCAGTTCCGGCGGCGCGAGGAAAGCGGGCTCACCTCGCGCTTCATCGCTTCCGAATTCGGTGTGATAGAACACCTCGGGATGAATCATCACCGGCACCAGGCCGAAGATCAGCCCTTCGCGATTTCCGAACTTGCCGATGCTTTCCAGCACTTTGCTCCGCCGGCGCTCCAGCTCCGGAGCCTCGGGATCGCGACCGAGCCAGTGTTGGTATTGCTCCGTAATCACCTGGTCGAGCTCTTCGGTGCTGGGCGCCTCCTCCGAACGTGCGATATTCCGGATCAGGGTCTTGGGCTTGCCCCTCGGATTGGCGTCGATGACCAGGGCCAGCAGCACGCGCGCGTTGTTGGCCACGCCTTCGGTCTGCGAGGCCTCCAGGGTGTAGCGAAAGGAGTAGTTCTTCAGCTCGTGCTCCCCGTGCAGCCCGAAGGGCGCCGGGAAATACGCGTAATTTTTTCCCTGCCCATTGCTCATCGCCCTGTTGACGCCGCGCGCCCTCAACCAGGCCTCCTGCTTGTTTTCATAGCTCTGCGGCAGGGTCAGCCACAGCCGGGCCGGGCTGGCCGCGATCTTCGGGGCCTGCGCCGCCACCTTCGGGTCGAACAGCTTGTCGTGTGGCACGAGGTTTCCGTTCTCCGGTCGCTGCATTTTTGCCTGAAACGCACGACGGGCCGAGCTGACGTTGACGTCGATCCACTCGAGTAACTGAAGCACCTCTTTGTCCGAAGGCTGAGGCTTCTTCTCCGGTGGCATTTCTCCGGCTTCGAGTTGCTCGAGGACACTCAGCCACAAGGCAGAATCTTCCACAGGGTCGTCGGACAATTGATCGAACCGCACGTCTCCCTTCTGTTTCTCCTCACCGTGACACTCGATGCAGTGCTTATTGACGATGGAAAGAACCGCCTTCGCCTCGGATGCCACCGCTTTGTAGTGAACAGGCCCGGACAGTAAGGTTACAATGGTTATTTTGATGAGAATTCGCATAAAACACATTGAGGTATGGGCTTACCGTAATTCCCGAATCGAGGTGACTAAACGGCAGAAGTTGTTGGTCAGCATTTACAAAGCGTTCGGAGAATGGTTCATGCGAGGATTTCGGATAGCGGGCCGTGGGTAGCGTCTTTGTCAATGGCGAGGTCGATGTTGCCAAACTTGTCCTGTTCATCGCCGACTGCATGGAGCAGGGAAGTGTAGAGGGTGCCGATGCTTTTGTGACCAGGCTTGCCGTAGGAAGGGTACTCCAGAAAGCGACCATTGGTCTTCAGTTTGCCACCGAGGTTGCCGAGCATCACAACAGGCCATTGAAGGTAGGAAGGATGATGGCGATCTCCAAAGTCACTCAAGTAGATGATGAGGGTGTTGTCGAGGACTGTGCCATCACCTTCTTTGACTGCATCGAGCTTTCTTGCAAGGTTGGCGATGCATTGAACATGGAACTTCCGGATCTCGATGGTCAGTTCGTCAGAGGTCTTGCCATTCTCACCACCACCATGACCAATGGCGTTGGTGCGGAGGGAATGTCCAAGCTCTTTCCAACATATATATTTATTACCAGCACAGGCTGCAATTGTAACGACATTAGTCAGACCTGAGAGTAGGGAACTGGCAGCCATTTCGCATTGGGCTTCCAGGCGATCCGTTTCGAGCTTGCTTTTAAACTTATCCGTATTGGGCATGTTTGCCTTTAACTGCTCTTTCATCCCTTCGACCCCATCGTGTCGAATCAGCATAGATTCATACGATTCGAGGTAGCGGTCGAGGTGTTCACGTTCGGGTCCAGCCAGTCGGGATTGTACTTGTTTGATGTCGGTGGACATGTAGTCCATCAGGTTCTTGCGGAGGAAAGGGATCTTGGCAGCTTCGCCACCTGCAGCACTTCCGAACAGTGACTGAAACGCCAACTCTGGCTGGCAATGAAAGGGTAGAGGCTTCCCTTTTGAAACTGCAGTTATGGAGTAGTCGACGATTTGATCAGGGTTGGGGGTAAGTGCCAAGCCGAGATGGGGAACTACACTGCTGAGGTTTTTGGCTAATGCTGCATCAATGGTTGGGGCGACTGGCCCGAGAGGTCCACTGAAGCAACCCAATGCTCCGTATTCCGGAGAATGACCACGTCCAGATGCGATTTTATTGGAAAGCCCCTGGATGATGGTCATCCGGTCCTTGAAAGGCTCCAGTGCGGAGATGGGGTCTGGGAGTTTGAAATTGGCGAGCGGTTGGTCGATCAGTTTGTCATTCCCTTTCTTGGGACGTTCGAGCCCACTTGGTTGGATGTGAGCCGGATTCATCCCATTCCCTTCGACGATAAAGATGATTCTCTGAGGTGCCGGTTTCCCTGCTGATTCTGCAGCTATTCGTTGGAGGGCAGGTTGGAGCATGATGCTACCTGTGCCTAAAGTGATTCCGTTGAGGAAGGTTCTGCGGTTTAGAATGTTCATCGTTTTGTGAGATGAGGGTTAATGGTTCTACAAAGAAAAGACTCGGAAGTCAAAAGGGAGACAAGGAGTTCCTGAAAGCTGCCCTGGCTTTCTACATAAACTTTGTCGGCGGTTTGCAAAGTTGCGGCATCTCCAGGAGTTTCATTTCGGCCCATATAATATCGGAAAACATATCGAATGAAGACTTGGCGAACGCGTTCTGAATCTGCCAGCTTTCGAATCATTTCCTGAGCGTTCTCCACTGGCCCATCGATTTCAGGAATGCCGCTGCCTCGGATGTGCCCTGTTGTGACAAGTGGCAGTGCATGGTACTCTTGAAGTTTCTCGGGGCGTTTTTCACCTTTCGCGTATTTGCGATAGCTGTTTTCCTTGTTGATGGCCGCGGCTTCCATATCGAAGGACATCTCCTTTATTCTTGGTCTACCAAAGTGATCAAACGCTTCGAAAGGAAATCCCAGATCGTCGATCTTCTGATGACAGGTCCAGCATTTTGCGTCTTTGGTGATTTCCATTCGTTCTCGAAGGGTATGTTTCGGATCATCAGGCAGGACGATGACCACGCCTACTGGAACCGGAGGCACTGCATGACCCAACAGGTGCTCCCGGATCCAAAGCCCCCGACGTACCGGGTCATTGAAGAAGTTTGAGGACCAGGCCACTAGCCAGCTCGGTTGCATGAGAATGCCAATACGATCATCTGGGAGTTCCGCTGGTTGTTCCTCGGGCCATTCTTCGAGACCGTAGGCAGCCCGGATGAAGTTCTTGCGACCATCACGGGGACGGATCTTCATGCTTGGTTTATCGAGTTCAACACGATCCCACTTGGAACTGATGAACTTTGACATTTGTTTATTTACTGACGAGTCCTGCAGGTTCCATCTCGCCAGCTCTCCATCTCTTTTGAGCCAAACTTTGTTTACGTACGACTTGGGAGTTGTGAGGAGTTCCTTCAATACGTTCTGATCCTTCTCAAGGATGTCCAATACCAAACGGTCCGTATCCAGCACAAGTTGCTGAGGTTTGTGGACATAGTCCCTTTGCTCATCCTTACAGACATCCGGTGCCCGGTTGTATCCAAAGTATTCATGGAAAAAGCCAAGGATTCGTGGCTTGTAGATCTCAGGGTCGTTGAGAATTCTACGTACATGTTTTTCAACATCTTCCCGAGTCTTCAGTTCTCCCTTTGTCGCTGCTTCAAAGAGACCCGGCTCACGGTCTCCTGAAAAGGCGAGACTGATCGCAAAGGCGAGTTCCTTGGGCGAGAGCATCCGGA
>CALBIN010000519.1 GCA_937893275.1 uncultured Opitutia bacterium
CCGATTCGATCGGGGATTGGCCGCAGGCAGAAAGGATGTCAAACTTCCTCGACTGTTTGGATCGGGAAGACTCCCTGCCCAAAACCATCGTCTACAACAACAACCCGTCGGACAATTTCACGGTGGCCACCATGCTGGGCAATTTCCAAGGTGGGCTTCCCGGAAAGATGCAGTTCGGCTCCGGATGGTGGCACCTCGATCAGAGGGACGGGATGGAGGAGCAGCTCAAGACCTTGGCTAGCTTGGGATTGCTTTCCCGTTTCGTGGGGATGCTGACCGACTCGCGATCTTTCCTTTCCTTCCCTCGCCACGAGTACTTCCGAAGAATTCTTTGCAACCTCCTCGGGGGGTGGATGAAGGACGGCTTCGTTCCGAACGAACCGGAGATGATCGGCGACCTCGTCCAGCGGATTTGCTATCAAAACGCCTGCGAGTATCTCGATCTAGAGCTACCGGAAAAATGAAAGGGCAATTCAATCCAATTGGAGAGCTAATTCAGAGACCCCTGAGGGAACTTCATGCCTTGAAAGCTTGCCTAGGGGAGAACGAACAGTAATTCCTATCGCCTCCTCTCCCTCTGGAATAGCTAAAAAAAGGACGGGAGGACCTCCGGTGAGATAGCTGCTACCCGATGCAATTTCACCGCCTAAGAATTTCCCGCTTTTCAAATGAAGGGTGACTCGAGAACCAATCCCACGAAGGTTGCCTTTGGAACCCATGACACGAATGGCAAGGGGCTTGCCCGTGCTAACCATGTTCAGGAAAACCTTTGGACTGGAGGAATTCACGGTAGCAACAATATCAGGTCGAGCATCGCCTGTGAGATCGGTGAGAGCGAGGGCCTTGGTGTCGCCGGGGAGCAGAAAGCCACTTTGATCTAAACGGAGAGGCTTGAAGGTGACGTCTCCTTTGCCAAGAAGGACTAGACCTAGACCGCCGTCAATTCGCCCGGTTTCAGGTTGGGGTGAGAAAAAGTTTTGAGCAAGCGAGAGATCTTGGTGGCCATCGGAATCGATGTCGCAAAATGCGATGCCGAAGACAGTTGAGGCTTGAGCGATCCTAGGCAAGGCACGGAAAGTCAAATGACCTTTGCCGTCGTTGATGAGACAACCGGAAGCGAGTTCGTTGATTTCAAACCGCAGAGCTGACTTCAATCGACTTGGAGCATAAATATCATGAAACTCTGCGGAAGCAAAAGCATGGAAAGTCGAGAACCTTTTAGCCAAGGAAGGCATGGCATGAGTGGAGCAACTTTTGCCGCGAACAGGGAAAAGCGAATTCCCCTCGTGACAAGCTTCCACGAATCGAGGTACTCCGGAACCATCCAAGTCGCCGAAATAAGCCAAATAAGGTTTTTCCTTGGATGCGTGATATTTTGAATTAAGGCCAAGGTTTCCTAAAGCGTAGTCAATATCGCCGTCCTCATCTATATCGGCAGCGGCAATACCCGTCCACCAACCCAGCAGCTCGGCAGTGCCGGCCGTGACAGAAACGTTCGCAAGCTTGCCTCCGGAGTTTTTCCATACTCCGACGGGGCCCCATTCGTGAGTCACCAAAAGATCGAGCCAACCGTCGCCATCGAAGTCACTCCACAGGGCTCCCGTAACCATACCCGTAGTTCCAAGACCATCAGCAAGAATGTCTGTAGCATCCACAAATTTCCCGTTGTCGTTGCGCAAGAGCCGACTGTTCGGAGTAGTCGGATAACGTCCTCGAACCACTCGTCCTCCAACGAACAAGTCAAGGTCACCATCCCGATCAAAATCTGCAGCAGCGACGGGGCCTCCGCTATCTCGAATGTTGGGAGTGCCGTCCAAGTCTAGAGTCAAGTTTGCCTTTCCATCGTTAAGATAAAGGCGATCTCTAAGGTAGAGAGGTTTAGGCCGAGGGTCGAAACCGCCACTGACCACATAGAGATCAAGGTCGCCATCGGAATCAGCATCAAAAAAAACAGCTCCCATATCTTCAAAGGGGAGAAGTTGCTCGTTCTCGAAATAAGGTAATTTCTTTTGGGCAAAAGTCCCGTTACCATCATTAAGCGCTAGGACGGAAGGCTGTCCTGAAGCTCCGCCGAGAAAGATGTCATCGTCTCCATCGGAATCGACGTCGCCCCAGGCCATTCCAGGACCAAATCGAGAGAGCCGATGAGGAAGAAGCGGTTGAAGCTTAAAGTCGTCGAAATCATTTTCCTTGTGTTGGAAGGCGGACAACGCGTTGGAGGCAACCAGCAGGGGCAAAGGTTCCGGAGAAGATGGAGAAGCTTCGGTCTCAGATGGCTCTGAAACAACGAAAAACTTATCCGTAGGAAGATCCTCAAAGGTTTGCTCGATCCCCAAAGGCCAACGAACCGTCAGTCGTTTGATGACTGTTGCGTCCCCCACTCCAAAGTGAATGATCGGATCGTTCGCCGAGGCATAACCCTGACAAGAAGTGAGATAGCGAGCTTGGATGCCGGCCTCCGTCTGAATCGTGACCTTGGCGCCAATTCCATGACTGTTTCGCTTTTTCCCTTTTAAACGGATCTTTATCAGGTGACCGGTTTTCGACTCGTTGCGATAGAGACGAACCGGATCTTCGAGCGACGCGACCGCCAGGTCGAGATCACCATCGCCGTCAAAATCAGCTATGGCAGTGCCATAACTCACCCCATTGAAATCGAGCCCCCATTTCGCGCCGACCGGTACAAAGTTGAGGTCACCTAGATTGCGAAAGGCAAAATTGCGATCACGCTTGGGAGGGGTCTTTTGCCAGAAGGCGGCCTTTTCGGCCGGCGTATCAAAGGACTCGGCTTGAGCCACTAGGTCGGAATTGGTTTGATCGTGGGTCATTCCATTAGTCCCAAAGAGATCGATTCGACCGTCGTTGTCTAAATCGGCAAACTTAAGGGACCAAGTCCAATCCGTGTTAGCTAGACCCGCGAGTTGAGCGACCTCAAGAAAACGTCCTCCGCCGGCATTAAGGTAGAGGGCGTTGCGCATGTATTGAGGCGGGTGCGAAGTGGTAAGAAACCAACTGCTTTTCTCCATATCCCCCATGCCGATTTTGGATTTATAGTGACCTGACCCAGCCATATCCGACCCCATCAGATCGAAAAGACCGTCGTTGTTGACATCGGCGACGTCAGTCCCCATGGAAAACCAGGGAGTATGAGGCAACACGTCACGAACAACTTCCTCGAAACTACCGTTTCTCTTATTATGGTAAAGACGATCGGGACCAAAAAAGTCATTGGCTACGTAGAGGTCGGGAAAACCGTCGTCGTCATAGTCAAACCATGAAGCGGAAAGGCCCTGGTCGGTCCCAAGCATCCCCACCTCTTCACTGACGTCCTTAAATCGTGATCCGTCGTTTCGAAAAAGGTGATCGTATTCTCCCGCCTCAGTAACATATAAGCGATCCGTGGGATGGAAGACGACGTCGTAAAGCTCGCGGTACTTCTCCTCGACAACGGGGATCCCTTTGTTAAATGCAACCTCGACACGTAAGCCCTTGGGAGCCGGAGGCAGATGGGTTTCGCGATTGGTCACCAAGTAACCGTCCAGATCACCATCCAAATCATAGTCTGCGAAAGCCATCTGCACGTTGGCACCTTCGTGAGCAATGCCTAACTTCTTCGCAATATTGCGAAAAGACCCGTCGTCCCGATTATCCAACAACAGGTTAACGTCGCCGGTACCCGCCACAAATATATCGAGATCGCCGTCACCGTCGTGATCGACAAAACAGCAACCGACTCCCCAGTGATCAGCCACGGTTTCACGAAGGCCAACGTTTTCAGTTACGTCTTCGAAGCGAAAACCACCCAAGTTACGAAAAAGACGATGACCGCCATAGGGATAGGCAAAAAAGAGGTCGGGCCGATCGTCACCGTCAAAATCTCCCGAGCACACCCCAAGTATAGCTGGTTTATCCGAAAAAGAAGGACTTTCATGCAAACGCAAAAGTAGCTTTTTCGAAAGGGCGTTCTTGACGTAACCAACACCAGTCTCGTTATCGGCCAACAAAGAAAACAAAGTTGCGCCAGTGGCTTTTCGAGGAAGCAATGGACGAATCTCTAATCCTTCCATCGCCGCGAAGCAGGAAAGACTGGAAGTAAAGATAACAAATGAAACTGTCGCAAATGGGATTGCGCGCATGAAAGCAATAAGATCAACTTCTTACTTTCGATCAAGGAAATTAAACCATTCAATTCGTGTATCACCTTATCAACGCAACGAGAAGTTTGTTGAAACTTTTCATCATGTGAATCAGTTAAAACATATTATCAGTAAGGCCATGAACAATTGGCTTCCGTGAAATCCAAGAATAACCAATAATAACACCCATGAAAAAAATACTCATCATCAGCTTAACCCTTGCATTGGGACTCGGCGGTCTCTGGGCGGAAGACAAACCAGCCAAAAAAGAACGTAAACCCGCTCAGCAAAGAGGAACCCCACCTAATCGAGAAGCAATTCTAAAGAAGTTCGACAAAGATGGCGATGGAAAGCTAAACGAAGAGGAAAGAGCGGAAGCTCGAAAATCATTCGGCGGTGGACGTCCTCCAAGACCTCCGGCTGAACTCATTAAAAAGTTCGACAAGGACGGAGACGGCAAGATTGATCTGGAGGAGTTCGTGGCGGTGCTAACG
>CALBIN010000520.1 GCA_937893275.1 uncultured Opitutia bacterium
CGTGTTTCTTGTAGTCAAAAACCGGCCCCATCATCTTGGGGGTGCCCTTGATGAAGGCAAAGCGTTTGCCCTCGAGGTATTCCTTAGGACAGTCCTTGCCGTGGAACTTGGTCAGGGCGGGCTTGTTCTCGAAGAGATCGATTTGGGAAGGCGAACCCGCCATATGCAGGTAAATGATTGACTTGGCCTTGGCCGGGATTCGAAATCCTTTTTGCTTTGCCGCATAGCCGTTGTTAGACAAAAGATGGTTCAAGGCGATGGAACCAAATCCCAAACCGGTTTGTCCGAAAAAGTGACGCCTTGTGATGGCTTGGGTATTTTGCAGGTTTAAGGGAAGATCCATAAAATCAAGGTTTCATAAGGGTTTCATCCAAGTTGAGAAGCACACTGGCAAGGGCGACCAAAGAAGGATCTCCGTCCTTGAGGTTGGCTGCAGATAGAAAGTCGGATTGGTTGGAGATTTCCGGTTTCAGTTGATGGTAAAGTTCGTTCAGCCTCTTGAGCTCATCGGGGTTTGGCGGACGAGTCAGAACCCTCCGGAAGCCAAAGGTGATTTGTTGATCAAGATTGTCGGAAGATTTTTGCATAAGATTCGCCAATGCCCCAGCAGCTTCCAAGTAGGCTTCGTCATTTAAGGTAATGAGGGCTTGCAGTGGAGTATTGGTACGAATTCTCCTGATTTGACAAACTTCGCCCGATCCGGCGTCGAAGGTGATCATGGCGGGATGAGGACTAGTGCGCTTGAGGTAAGTGTACAGTGCTCGGCGGTATCTATCGGGACCAGTTGCATTTTTCCATTTTTCCCCGCTGTAGGTAGATTTCCAAACGCCGGGTGGTTGTGGAGGCATCACTGACGGACCCCCCATTTTCCGAGTAAGCAACCCGGATGCGGTCAAGGATTGGTCACGAACTACCTCCGCGGACAATCGAAACCTCGGCCCCCTGCCGAATAACCGGTTGGTAGAGTCAGCGGCAAGCGATTCGGGGCTAATCGATGAGCTTTGGCGATAGGTTCTCGATAGTGCGATCGTCTTGAGCAGTTTCTTAAGTGACCAACCGTTTTCCCGGTAATCGACGGCAAGCCAGTCAAGGAGTTCGGGATGCGAGGGCATAAGACCTTGGGATCCGAAATCCTCCTCGGTTTCTACGAATCCTTTGCCGAACAACCGAGCCCAAACCCGGTTGACCATGACCCTTGCGGTCAACGGATTGTCCGCTTGCATGAGCCAGCGGGAAACGCTCAATCGATCAGCTTGGGCGCCGTCAGGCAATTTGCCAAACAATTCGAGGACGCTTGGTGAGACCTTGTCCCCTTGATCGAGAAAGTTACCCCGGTTGTGAATGCGGTTCTCGCGATGCCCGTTGGCAGGAAGTTCACGCATGACCGGGGTTTTGGAAACCCCATTTTTCAATTTGCTCAAGCCCTGCTTTACCGTGTTGAGCTGGGTGTGAAGTTCACGGGTTTCCGGATATTCGACCTTTTCAAAAAGCCGGTCGATGCCCTGCATGGGTTTGACCTCGGGGGTCAACCACTTGGTTGGGTAAGCACTAGCCGAGAGACGGAACTTTTCAAAGAGTAGGCCTTGTCCGTATTCCTGCTCGAGCGTTACTTTAAGCTGCCCACCCGAAACTGGTTTCACGAGATCGAATACCGCGGCGTGGGGTTGCGAGGCCTTGGGAGAAAAGGCCCATCCTGCATTGGTCTTTCCGTCTATTGCCTTGGCTACTTCCCAGCCTCGTTGCGAAAAATCCGCCCGGGGGTTCGAAAAAGGCAAGGCAATGGGTTTCTTTCCCTCCACAACCCATTCGGCAGTCAACTCGCGCAGGGCGACGTTTTTATCCTTCCATTTCCCTCCGTTCTTTTTGGGAAATGTATCGATGCGGATTGCCGTTACAGGTTTTCCTTCAGGAATCTCAAAGCTGAGAACCCAGATATCCTTGTCGGGGTTCTCCGCGTCTACACTCAAGGTTCCATCATTTGTCTGGATAAGGGTTACCTTCTTTTTCGATTTCATATCCAAGAGCTTGAGCGGTTTCCAGAGGGGCTCCTTTTCCAGTTGTTTTTTCCACTTAGCGAGGTCGTCGGCAAAACCATCGGGCTTTGCCTTGATGCGCTGATTCAGGCTGGAAATTCCACTTTCCATCTCCTTTAGCTTGACGCTTTGCTCGGGGGTTGGAAAAGGCATGACAGGAGTTACCCGATCCGCATCCTCAGTTTGGTTGAAGATGGCATAGAAGGAGTAATAGTCCTCGATGCTTATCGGATCATATTTGTGGGAATGGCACTTGGCGCAACCCATCGTCAAACCCATCCAGACTTGGACGGTGGTATCAACCCGGTCCTTCACGGCTGCGACGCGGAATTCCTCGTTGTCGGTACCGCCTTCGTCATTTTCCATAGTGTTTCGATGAAAGGCGGTCGCCAGCATCTGGTCGGCACTCGGCTCAGGTAACAAGTCGCCGGCCAACTGTTCGATCGTGAACTGGTCGAATGGCATGTCATGGTTGAAGGCATCGATTACCCAATCCCGGTATCGCCAGACGTCGCGGTGGCGGTCTTTCTCATACCCTTTTGTGTCGGCAAACCGAGCCAAGTCTAACCACATGCGGGCCCAATGCTCGCCGTAGGCACTGGAAGCAAGCAAGCGGTCCACTACTTTTTCATATGCCTTTCCACTGTTGTCATCCACGAATGCATCCGCCTCCTCAGGCGTGGGGGGCAAACCAGTTAAATCGAGTGAAACCCGGCGAATCCAACGATACCCGTCGGCGTCTTGAGAAGGCGACATGCCATTCATTTCAAGGCGTTTGAGGACAAAATCATCCAGAGGATGCCAAGGCCAGTCCTTTTGAGCCAAGCTCGGCAGCGGAGCTTTCACGGGATGCTTGAATGACCAGTGGACGTCATATTCGCCACCGGCATTCACCCATGCCCGAAGTATTCGGCGATCCTCGGCAGTGAGTTCGTGACCCGTGTCAGGCGGAGGCATCCGGTCATCCAGATCATCGGTTTCGATCCGTAGGATCAATTCACTGTCGTCCACCTTGCCCGGTTCGAGTGCCCGATAACCTCCGAGATCGGCAAGAGCACCTTCCAGAGTATCCAGTCGCAATTTGGCTTTACGGGCTTTTTTGTCAGGACCGTGGCAGGAAAAGCAATTGGCGGAAAGAATTGGACGTATGTCACGGTTGAAGGAAATTTCCTCCGCAAAGCTGCTGACGAAGGAATTTGCAACGGACAGAGACAACACGACCCGCCAAAGTCTCTGCCACGATCGAATACGATGCATCAAAGTGACGCTCTTCACTTCATGGATTTCATGTATCTGTGAAAATATGCAATATCCTTTCATCACCCAATATCCTACCATAACCGTTTGAGTTTGTCTTGCAAGAATGAGTCATTTACTTGTATATTTACAGCATGGGATATACAATGATTAGAGATGATTTCTTCAGCAGATTGGCCTCTGCCGATCAGATTTTGAGACTTTTCGACCTATTGCCGGAAGTTTCTTTTTTCCTTAAGGATCGTGAATGCCGGTTCATCGGACTAAATCGTAGAGGTTGTGAATATTGCGGCGTTGCTCGTGAAGAAGAAGCCATCGGCAAGAACGATCACGATTTTTTCCCATCCGAAAGAGCCGATTATTATCGAGCGGATGATCTTGCCGTAATGAAAAGCGGTGAACCAATCATAAATCGGATCGAAGCGGCTCCTGAGCAAGCAGGTTCAACTCGACTGGTCATTACCGATAAAGTCCCCTTGCAAGACCGAAAAGGTATTGTCATCGGTTTGGCTGGTTTCTCTCGTCAAATTGATCGAATAAGTCGCCATTCAGGCACCGTTGATCAATTTGCCCGCATGATCGATCACATGCAGGAAAACTTCGGAGAACGAATAAACACCAAACTCCTGGCAAAAATGTCAGGTATGTCAGTGAGTCAGTTCGAAAGGCGCTTTCGGCGAGCCTTTGGCTCATCACCCCACCAATACCTTTTGCGGCTAAGAGTAAACGCGGCTGCTGGATTGCTCATTGAAACAAGTCAAACAATTGCCGCGATCGCACAAGATTGCGGATTTCACGATCATGCCCACTTGTGTAGAAACTTTGGCAAGATCATGAACGTCACACCATCCATCTTTCGATCAAGGCAGAAGGAATATAAGAAAAGTTAAGCCTCGGGTCACTCCAAGGCACTTAGGCCAACAAGGCTTTCACCGCATGAGGTTTCCCCGGTCAGGCGGAAATCCAGGGGTTTTCAGTAGTCCTTGCCCGCCCAACTGTTGAGGACCGAATGTTGCCAGTTTTTTAGAGAGTCCTTCATCTTAGTGACTCTGGTACGTTCTTTTTCGCTTAAGTCGGTGGTTTCCATCGGATCTTTTTTCAAATCATACAATTCGTAGATGACTTTGTCCTTTTTTTCGATCCGGTGGAGTTTCCATGGCCAATCGTTCCAGGCGGCGTGTCCTTCGAGATCGGTCATGTTGAACGTCGGGAATTCTTTTACGTTCTTGAGGATGCGTTCGGGATGGGGGTTCGGCTTGCCCGCTTTTTCCGCTTCCAATAGAGCCTTGATGATTCGGTCGCTCCAAGTGCCCTGTCCATTGCGGAAGCCATGCCAGAAACCCATGGGTGGCCTTGTCCGTTTTTCCCCTTCGAGGATAGGAAGAAGATCGATGCCGTCCAGGATGGGTTGCTTGGCCGGTTGAGCAACCCCGGCAACCGCGAGCAGGGTCGGGTACAGATCCGAGGTGAAGGCCGGTATGTCGATTTCCTTTGCGGAAAATCGTTCGGGCCACTCGATTACGGCCGGTACGCGCAGGCCGCCTTCATAAATGCTTCCCTTTTTGGCCCGACCACCGGAAGACTCGGTGATCAAGCCTCCGTTGTCACTGCAATATAGAAGGAGGGTATTATTTTCTATTCCGAGTTTGCGGAGGTGTTGGCGCAAGCGCCCGACCTGCTGGTCGAGCAGGGTGATCTCCCTGAAGTAACCGGGCTTGGGGGTTCTTTGGTTCTGGTAGAGACTTGCAGCTTTTTTCATACCTTGAGGAATCTCGGGATGAGGGCTATGGGGGGAGGGAAACCAGGTAACGGTAAACATGGGTTTGTTACCGCTCTTGTGCTTGCTGAGAAAATCAAGGGTTGCATCCATCGAGATCACGGTGCCCGCTCCCTTGATTTGTAGGTATTTTCCATTACGGCTGAGGTAGGGATCGTTGTCGAAGAAGTTCAACCCAGATAGCCACTCATCGAATCCGGCTCCACCCGGGGAAGTGGGACTGTCCGGTTGAACCGAACCGATGTGCCACTTCCCGAAATGTCCAGTTGCGTAACCGGCCTTTCCCAACTGTTCGGCTATGGTCTGCTCGTCAGGACGCATATAGTGTCCATGGTTTGGAACATTGGTCCGGAAAGGATGCCTGCCAGTCATCATACTGGCCCTGGTTGGAGAACAGACAGGCGCACTTGCATAGAAACGGTTGAAGACAACTCCGCTCTTTGCCATTAAATCAAGGTTCGGGGTTTGGACGAAGGGGTGACCGGTGAACCCGCAATCTCCATAACCATGGTCGTCCGCCATGACGAGGACGATATGGGGCCGTATTTTGGCCTGAATGGGGAGGGAAAAAAACAAAAGAAAGGCTAGGCCGGAAAGTAAGAAACTGTTCATCGACCGAAACTCAAGCGAAGGTATTCCAAAAGGGCAAAAGGATAGTTTGGAAACTCAAGCAATAAGTTTTTTCACCGCGTGGTGTGGTTCAACTCCAGTTAGGCGGAAGTCGAGTCCTTGGAAACGGAAGGACAGTCGGGTGTGGTCAATGCCCATTAGTTGGAGAATTGTCGCTTGCATATCGTGGACGTGAACGGGGTCCTCGGTCACGTGAAATCCCAGTTCGTCGGTCTTGCCCAAGGTAATGCCGGGCTTTGCTCCCCCTCCTGCCATCCACATGGTGAAGGCTTGAGGGTGATGATCACGGCCGCCACTGCGCTTGAGGGCTGCACTGGACTCAACCATGGGGGTGCGACCGAATTCTCCACCCCACACCACCAAGGTGTCCTCCAACATGCCAAGCCGCTTGAGATCCTGAACGAGGGCAGCACTCGCCTGGTCAACTTGCTTGGCGTTCTTCTTGACGTTGCCCTCGACGTTGGAGTGAGCATCCCAACCGCTGTGGTAAAGCTGGATGAATCGCGTACCCCGCTCGACTAGGCGGCGGGCCAGTAAACAATTGCTTGCGAAATCGGATTTCCCTTTCTTTACGCCGTAGAGATTGAGAGTCTCCTGGCTCTCCTTGGAGAAATCCATCAATTCGGGGGCCCGGGCCTGCATGCGGTAGGCCATCTCGTAGGCTTCGATCCGGGCGTTGATCTCTGGATCGCCCATTATTTGATGAGTCCCGCGGTTGAGCTTTTTGAGAAGGTCGAGGGTTTGGCGCTGAGCGGTCCGGTCAATACCCTTGGGGTTGGTCACGTGAAGGATCGGGTCAGCGCCTTCCCGAAAAGGTACCCCTTGGTGTTCTGACGGTAGAAAACCGGATCCCCACATGGCGGACCCACCACTTAAGTTGCCTCCGCTTCTCATCACCACGAAGCCAGGCAGATCGTCGGCCTCGCTCCCGATCCCGTAGCTAAGCCAGGAACCCATGCTTGCCCGCCCGGGGATTCCACTGCCCGTAGTCATGAACAGTTGGGCCGGGGCATGATTAAAGTGGTCGGTATGCATCGATTTGACGAAGGTCAAGTCATCCGCGACCTTGCTCAGATAGGGCAACCGGTCCGTGAGTTCAGCCCCGGAATCTCCGTGCTTGGCAAAGGGAAAGCGCGGACCGAGAACGGCGGCGTCCGGCTGGATGAAGGCGTAGCGTTGACCCTTGATCACGGAGGGAGGAATGGGTTTACCCTCCATTTCCTTGAGCTTGGGTTTGTTGTCGAAGAGCTCGAGTTGGCTGGGAGCGCCAGCCATAAAGAGATAGATCACCCGCTTGGCCTTGATCGGGAAGCGCATGAAGTCGGGCTTGCCGGTTGCTCCGAAGGATTCCTTGGCGAGCAGTGAGGCGAGGGCGATCTTGCCGACGCCAATTCCACAATCCTGAAAAAAGTGACGGCGCGTGCGATGGAGAAGTGGAGGAACGTTCATGGCTTGGTGATGGCTTCGTCTAGGTTCATGATGGCCCGGGCGAGAAGAACTTTTCCGGCAAGCTCGGGAGTTGCCTTCTTATCAGCGGCGATTTCCCCGGGTTTGAGTTCTCTCTTTTTCAGGCGTTCGATTTGCTGATCCAGGTAAGCTTGGAGAGCTTTGGTTTCTTCGGGGCTTGGAGGACGGGTAAGGAAGCGGCGGAAGAGAGTGAGGACGGGATCCTTCTTTTGCAGGTGAACCTCTTCGCCAGCCGCCCGGGCGAGTTCGAGAAACATCTCGTCGTTCAGGAGAGTGAGAGCTTGTAGCGGGGTATTGCTCCGGTCACGTCGGGCGAGGCAGTTTTCACCGGAGGTTCCGTCGAAGGTCATGTGCCCGGCAAAAGGAGCGGTTCGCTTGACGAAGGTGTAGACGGAACGCCGGTAACGATCTTCCCCCTTGGATGCGTTCCAGCCTTTGTTACCGAAGGCATGAGCCAGAACACTGAGCGGTTGCGGAGGATAAACCCCCGGTCCGAACATCTTAGAAGAAAGTTTTCCACTGGCGGCCAGCATGTGATCGCGGATCAATTCACCCGATAAGCGCAAGCGCGGGCCACGGGCAAGCAGACGGTTTTGCGGATCCAAGTGGAGCAGTTTCCTGGACGCCTTGGAGTCCTGACGATAGGTTGAACTTGAAACGATCAGGTGGTGCAGCTTTTTCAGGGACAAGCCGTTCTTGCGGAATCCAACGGCCAACCAATCCAGTAACTCGGGATGATCGGGAGCGGCGGCCTGAGTCCCGAAGTCTCCATTCGTCCGGATCAAGCCGGCACCGAAGAAGGAACGCCAGGCTCGGTTGACAGTAACTCGGTCTCCGAGAGGGTTCTTCTTGCTCGCCAACCAGCGCGCCAGTCCCAAGCGGTTTTGAGGTTGATCCTTGGAGACGGACACGAATACGGCAGGCAAGCCCGGTTCTACCTGATGTTTTGGGTTGGTGTATTCTCCACGATGACGAAGAAGAGTGGAGCGGGGGTTGTCGGGTGGTCTTTCGAGCATTACGAGAGTATGATTGGGACTTGGAATTCTTTTTTTCAAATCATCGAGGGGCTTGCGTTGTTTTTTCCAACGTGGGTCAAGTTCGAGAAAGGATCTCCTCAGTTCGGCCAGTTCTTCTATTGATGCCTTAGACCCTTCGGCGAGAATGGATTCGGTGTCTACTCCGTGTTTCTTGGCCTTGGGTTGATCGGAGTCTGCGGTGGCGGAGATTCTGAAACGGCCGAGGCTGACAACGAAGTGACGTTCGAATAGCATTTGAATGGAGAAGCTCGTATTTGCGGCAATCGGCTTTTTCAGGGGCAGAACCAAATGGTTGGCTTTCCCCTGCTGACCTGAGGTGGACCAACCCGATGATCCGTCCCCGTCCGTTACATTCGAGGCATTGGCCGAACCGCCCCCCACGCTTATTTTCCCATAGGTACTGGAAGAGTTGAGTATCTTTTGTTTTTCTCCATCCACCCGAACAGTGAACTCACTTAGGAAGAAGTCGCCCTTGCGACCTTCGTAGTAACAACGTCCCGGCCCACGCTGAGGAAGGCGGTCATCGGGCAAGACTTCGAGCCTCAAGGCAGTGATAGCTTGATCACTTGTGAAATTGAGGTCAAAGACATCCCGCTTTGTGACGTCCCCGGAGGAAAAGATCGAACCATCCTCCATCACTTCGAGCTTGGGCAGGTTGGTCTTCATTGCAGACGGACGGATTATGGACCAGCGCGTGGCGTTGGCCTCTTCTTTTGCCCGCCATTTATCAAAAGCTTGATCGAAGCCTTTGACTTCTTTTTGCAAGGCGAGAGACTTCTTTTTTATTTCCCTTTTGATTTCCAAGGTCTGCTTGGCCTGAGCTTCCGTTTCCAGAAACAGGTCGGGTTCATCCACGTTGTCGAGCAAGCCCATCAGCCCGTAATACTCGTCATGGGTGATGGGATCGTACTTATGGGTGTGGCACTGAGCGCAGCCTGTGGTCAACCCCATCCAAACCGTGCCCGTGGTGGCGACCCGGTCTACTGCCGCATAAAAGCGGAATTCCAAGGGGTCGATCCCGCCCTCTTCGTTCAGCTGTGTGTTACGGTGAAACCCGGTGGCAGTTTTTTGTTCGTCGGTGGCATTAGGCAACATGTCCCCGGCTAATTGTTCGATGGTGAATTGATCATAGGGCATATCCGAGTTGAGGGCTCGAATGACCCAGTCCCGGTAGGGCCAGATATTGCGCGGTCTGTCCTTCTCATACCCATTGGTGTCGGCATAGCGGGCGAGGTCGAGCCATTCGCGTCCCCACTTTTCCCCGTAGCGCGGGGAGGCAAGCAAATCGTCGACCAACCGTTCGTAGGCGTCCGGTCGTTTATCGCCCACAAAGGCATCCGCTTGTTCGGTGGTGGGGGGCAAACCGACCAAGTCGAGATAGAGGCGACGCACCAAACTGTAGCCATCGGCTTGGGCAGAGGGCTTGAGATCGCGCTTTTGGAGGTTTTCGAGAACGAGGGAATCGATTCCGTTACGCTTCCACTTCGAATCTTTTGCTGGAGGATCGGAAGCAACGGGCGGAACGAAGGCCCAGTGTTTCTCATACTTCGCTCCTTCCTTGATCCACTGGTCGAGCAAATCTTTTTCCTTGGCCGTAAGCGTGGCGTGGGATTCGGGCGGGGGCATGATCTCATCCGGATCGTCCGAACGGATGCGGTAATGAAATTCGCTCTCTTCGATCTTGCCCGGAACGATGACCTCGCTTTTCAAGGCGCCCTTACGGACGTCGAGGCGCAACTTTGCCTTTCTTCCCTCCTCGTCCGGCCCATGGCAAGCATAGCACTTGCTGGCTAACAAGGGACGAATTTGCCCATTGAAATCAACGCCCTGCAACGGAAGGGTCGCCAAAATCAGGAAGTATTTGGTAAGGGACGGAAAATTCATGAAGACAATATGTTCGAAGAATAAGAATTCTTACGGGAGCCCACTGAAAATGCAAAAGAAGTAGTGGAACTACCTTACCATAAATCCATAGTAATTGCTTGGGGAATAAAGTCTTTTTTTATGCGATTTCTGCCAAAGGCTCAAATCGCTCCGTCTTGTGTAACACATTACCTGAAAGGACCGAACCTAACAGTGCGCTCGGCAAGCTTGATGGGTTGCTTGGTTGGCAAATCCTCACGAATCAACTCCAAACCACTGAGTAATGGAGCACCCTCGATCGCTCTAAACTTGATCAATATAGAATCATCAATTGAAATGCCCTCGAAAGACTCGACAATTGACCGCATGTCACCTCCGGAGGCTTTTACCACGTCGTACTTCGACAATAGTTTTTTGCCTTGGACGAGGACGTCAAACACTCGCTCCCCCGCCAAAAGATGATCCGGTTCGAGAAAAGTTAGACGCAAAAGATATTTTCCTTTTGAAAGTCCTTTCATTCTTAAGGATTCTATCCCCTCGGCGAGGGATGCGGCGATCCAAGGCCAACCTTGGCCGCCTTTGACTCGTAGGGAGTGGCGGTAACGATAAGTGACCTTTTCCGGCGATACCTTGATCGGCAGGTCGGGGGAAGGACCGCCCACGCTGGGATAGTCCAGCCAAAGAGTACCGCTTTCGGTCACACGATCCCCGGGCGCTCCGAAATTAAAGCCTACACGGCGCACCTTGCCGATTAGCTTTTCCGGAGGCATGGGCCCCCAAGACGTCCATTGTTCGTGGGTTTGTGGCATGGAGACCAAGGCCATGGCCATGGGCAAGGGATAGCTACAGGTGCAACCTTCGTAGTAATAGGGCACGCTGAGTACGCCGTTGGCCGGTATGATGCTGTTGGTGCAACCGGATCGTGGACCGCTGAGGTTGATAGTGCCGCTTTCGATTCGCTTGTCGTAATAAGACGCGGTAGCGGAACGCATGGTGTAAAGGTGGCCGTAGTCGATACCACCATCGCAGCCATAGCTTTTGGGAAAGGTACGTGGTTCTTTTTGACCAGTCAGTGGATTGATGCGCTCGCCCACCTTTGGTTGTTTGGGCTTCCATGCATCGGTTTGCTTGGGTGGTCGGTATTGGCTCGGTTGCAGGTTTTTTAAATCCACCTTGCCATGCTGCTTCCGTATCTCGATTTCTTCGTCCGAGCCCATCACCCGTCCGCTGTAGACGTCGGAAAGGAATGCCGGCATCAGACGATAATCGGCGTTACGGGTACGTTCATTTTGGTTTTCAAGCCATTTCTTGGGTGCCGAGACCATTACGCCGTCGACGAATTTCGGCTGCGGGGACCGCTTGAAATGCCCCAGTTCATCTCCGAACCAGAGAACACCGAGAGGAAAACGCACACCTTCATCCGAGCTCTTTTCCCATTTGCCTAAGTAATTGGTGGCTCCAGGCAAAGCCCCTGTTTTTTTAAGCAAGGTGAATCCCTTGCCTTCGCTCAAGCGGGCTCCAGGCAGCTTGCTTGCTTTGACTGCCGCTCGGAATGCGGCTCGGTATGGTGTCGACCCCGGGACGCAGAGCGAACCGCCGTAGGGGCGCAGAGAAGCATAAACCTCAGTCAATGAATCTTGAGTCCAAGTGATGCCCGAGGTTGCATCTGCCACGATCAAGCTGGCGAAGTAACGAGGAAGGCCAAGATCGATGGGGTTGCCTGTGAGAAGCCCGACTTTTTCGGCGGTGAAACCAGATTCATTCAGCTTTTTTCTGAAGGCATTCACCGTATCAGGTAGGCCGATGCCAACCAGTCGAGCAGAGGAATTTTCAACCAGTTCCAACCATTTTTCCGACATGCCCAGTACCAAGCCATAGCCTTGACGAAACTGGGTTGTATTGAGAATATCAGCTACCAAGACGTTTTTTTCAACCGACCGACCGCGACTTGGGTTTGATTGATGAATCTTGGCGGCTCCAGTGGCTGTTCCAAGACAATGGATCTCACCATCCATAGTTACGACATAGAGGCGTCCGTTGGCCACCAAGGCTTGGTGGATTTCTCCGGTGACTCCTGCGATACCTTTTGAAAAGCGAAAGTCTTGGCCGTCCATCTCTATGGTAGATCTTATCCCGGGTTGTCCGCTCTCCATGACTCTATCCTCATGACGACGCTTATTGACCTCGCTATCAAAGAGCAGACCCCTCCTTTGTAAACGCTGCTTCTCTTTCTCCGATGCAGTCGCGGCAAACCAGCCACCCGGCAAACGTCCCTGAGAAGGTAATTCAAATTCTTTCAGTTTGCCGGTGGCGGCATCGAAACGAGCGGGGAAAGCAACACTGCTAGGTACAATCAAGTCATCACCATCCAACAGGAGGTATCCTTGGGGAGCAAGACCGCCAGTGGCTTTGGCATTGTGCGGTTGGGTTCCGTATATGAAACCGCAACGGTCGTTGATCCAGATTGACTTCCCTGTATTGGCGTCGAGGCAATGCACGAAAACCCCTTCCATAGGCCACACACCGGCGGCAAACCATACCTTGCCATCCTTCGCCACAGGACCGCCGCGAACAGGCCATAGTGAGATCATGCGCCCATTGCCCAAAACTTTTCTGGTCGAAGGAACACCGCGAAACTTCCAGAGTAGTTTACCGGAGTCCGTTTGGAGACAGTAGAGAAATCCATCATCGGATCCAACGAACACACTCTCTCCCAAGGCGGCGGGAGCGAAACGAATGGGACCCTCGGCCAGGAAGCGCCAAACTTGTTCGCCTGTTACTGCATCATAGGCGGTGACCGAATCCGTCCAAGACGAACCAACGATCAATTTTCCGTTAGTCACGATAGGCTCGTAGCCCTTGTCGAACTGAAGACGCGGATCCTTATAGGCGGGCACTAGCGGAGGAAGTTTCAAGGTCCATTGCAGATGCAGACTGGAAGGCAGAGCCTCTAAAGTAGCTCCGGTTCTGCCTACGTCATGCCGCCATGTCGGCCAATCCTCGGCCTGAACGCAAATGAAAGCGAATAGAAGAAAGGTGAGGTTCTGTATCAAACGAACTTTCATGTCCAAAACAGTCACCAAAGACGTCTAGACGAATGGATACAAGAAGGAAACGCCAGGCAATAAGAGTTCGGAAGACTATCGACAGTGCACGAAACCTTGTCGGTCAACTGCTTCAGAGAGGATGTTTTTTCAGCAAGTCCTCAGGTTTGTACAGACCAATGAAGCTCTTTACTTCTTTGCGGACTCTCGCAATGTCACTTGATTGAATAGCACTTGCCTTGTTTCCGAATGAATTGCGGGTAAAGGTGAGAACGGCTGCAATTTCATCGTCATTGAGAAGATACTCGAAAGGCGTCATAGGTACTTGTCCCGGGTATTTTCTGCCATTAACCTCGATAGGACCCATCAATCCCTTGAGGGTAAGCTTGATTAGCCGGTCGGGGTCGCCTGTCACCCAAGAAGATTTAACCAAAGGAGGAAGCCCTGAGTCAGGCAATCCCTTCCCATTCGACTGATGGCAAGTAACGCAATGTGCTTCACGATTGTAAATTTCAGCGCCATCAACGAACAGCTTGGCGTCTTTTTCCGACAAATATTCCGGCGGTGTTACCTTGTCTTTGCCGGCATCGGGGGGAGCAGGAGCGTTTTCGAGAACACCCTTTGAGTAATCATAGGTTTGCTTGTACTGTTTGTGAATCTCCTTGCTCTCGGCAGCGGTCAAGATCTCCAATCCGGTTTTTCTGTTTACGAAGGAGGCTGCAACGACTGCCTCCATTCTTACCCGGCCATGGGCATCGTTTGCCGCGTTCAAGAGCATTTTTTTGCGGTTCACGAAAAACGGATTCTTGTCCATGTTGAAACGAAGCACGCGAACGGCTGCAGCCCGGATTCGGTGGTCGGATGATTCGAGAAGCTTCCGCAGGAGACCAAAGTCCGTTTGCTTGGCGCCCCAAGTTACCCACAGAGCCTCTAACTTGAGCCTTTCGTCCGCTTCCTTGGGCAATGCGTCTACCCACTTCAAGGTAGCCTTGACAACCTCCTCCGAGTCATGTCCGCGGAGCTCGCGGCGGGTACGGTATCGCGAGCGGTACTCTGGTAGCTTGAGGTTTTCGAGGAGTTGCAGGATGGAGGCGCCTTTGATCTTGGCCGGTTTGACAAGAGGTCGGGACGGATAGGTAACCCGATAAATGCGTCCGTGGGCGTGGTCACGATTGGGGTCGCGGGCACTGTGTTGCATGTGTCCGATCAAGGCGTTTTGCCAATCTACTATGTAGAGTGAACCATCAGGAGCGAACTCCAAGTCAGTAGGACGAAAATTCAAATCTTTGGAAACGATCAAATTCTGTCTGAATTCAGTGCTGAACCCAGGGTCTTGGTCAATCATCCTGTGTTGTTTAGTCCCGAGAAAACCGATGTTGTTGTTGATCAAAACATCCCCTTGAACTTCATCGGGGAAATGCCTGCTGGATACGAACTCGACTCCAGAAGTCGGTCGAACCTGATTCGATTTCAGGATACTGGGAGCCTTGAGATTAGCTCCGTATCTTGCCTTGACCATACCGGGGAGCATCCAAGAAAAACTCGTTCCGGAGGTATGGAGGAAAAGATCTTGTCCATAGTCGTTGAAAGCCAAACCCCATGGGTTAGGAATACTAAATTGAGAATAGCGAAGAATAGTCTTTTTTTGCGGACTGTAGCGGTAGAAACCTCCATTCGTTCCCCTTTGAGGTCCGAAGGCAGATTCTACGTTGCTGTGAAGAAATACACCTTCGCACATGATAAAGGCACCCGACGGGTCAGCGCAAAAAGCGGAGATAGCATGGTGGGTGTCGTGGTCATCGAAACCGGAAAGCATGACCTCGCGCTCGTCATAACGGTCGTCTCCGTCGGTGTCGCGCAAGCGGATGAGGCTACCGCTCTGTGAAACATAAACCCCGTCATGCGAGATCTCGAATCCGATCGGTATGTGAAGGTCATCGGCGAAGTTAATCTGCTTGTCCGCCTTGCCGTCGTTATCGGTATCCTCGAAAATGATGAGTTTGTCTTTGGGTAGAGGGTCTCCAATTCGGTAGTGCGGATAACTGGCCATCGTCGATACCCAAAGTCTTCCTTTGTTGTCGAAGGCCATCTGCACAGGGTTGGCTAAGTCAGGAAAGCGCTCCTCGTCGGCGAACAATTCGATCTTGTAGCCTTTCGCCACTTGGATTTTGCCCTCGGCTTCCGGCCCGGAAGCATAATCGAGATACCCGTTTTTACCGTTCTTGTTGTTGGGAACGTAGTTTGTTTGAACGGCGGGCAACTTGGAGGTCTTAGCATCTTCCTCGGCGAGGTCGAACTTTTCACCCTTGACCGCGGTCCAGATCACTCGGTCTCGGATTACGGTATATTCACGGGTTTTCTTGAGCTCAAAAGGATAGTTTTTCGGGCCGAACGGGTTGTAACGGCGGCCATATACGTGAACGCCGTTTGGAACTTTGTAATCGTTCAGCCAAAAGTAGTTTTTGTCCATGACGGCATTGTGCACGGCGGTTCGAAACCTAGATGAAGGTTTTGCCGCCTGGAAAAGCGAATCAGCCAGAAAGCCGGAAAGCTTGCGGTACCCCAAGTCGTTCAGGAGGGCTCCGTCGACGGTATGAGGTTCGCCATCGGCATACCAATTGTTCGAGGGACTAAAGGCGTCGACGAACAAAACCTTGTTTTGCTTGGCTACCTGACGCATGCCTTCGACATATAGGATGAGGTTTGAATTTTGCCTGGAACCAGAGGTAACACCGGCCATCGGTTGAAGGGCCGTTGGAGAAACTAGGGCAAGTCTGGGAGTGCTCTGGCCGTTGTATTTCTGGGCGAGGGTATGCTTAAGGAAGGCATCAAGTTCCTTCTTGAAGCGGTCCA
>CALBIN010000521.1 GCA_937893275.1 uncultured Opitutia bacterium
CCTCCGCTTTCAGGTAGTCGAAATACTCTTGGAAGAATTGCAACAAGCGGTTTCTCGCCGTCGGGCGCTTCTCATCGTCGAGTAGGCGCTGGGTTTCCCTGCGGAGAATTTCGTGCATTGGCAAATCCTCGTTCTCGAAAGCGCGCAGCATGTTCGAGTCGGGCGGCTGATCTGTCAGGGCGAAGGCAAGCGAGTTTGCGAGTTCCCGCCGGGTGAGCGCGACCAATCCTTCCTCATCGGCCTCTTCGGTTCCCTCGAACCGGAACAGGGTCTCGGGCCTCAGGATGATGGATGCGTAAACGGCCTGCAGACCGAAGGGAACGCCAAGCTCGGAATCGACCTTCTTGAGCAAGCCCATCATCACGTCCATTTCCTCTGCGGTCGGCGTCCGCCTGAGAACATTGTGACAGTGACGCTTGATCGCTTCACGGTTGGCTTCGTCGATGGTGCTTCCCTTTTCTTTCATCATGACGATTGCCTTACGGGCATTCTTGGCCTCCTTTTCGGAATGGGCGAGGGCCAGTTCGGTGACCTGCTCGGCCATGAGCGAATTGAAGGCATACTTCCCCTTGAAGTCCCGGAAGTTTCCGTGTGGTTTGTCGAGGGCGAAAGGGTTGGAAACCATGCGGGCGCCGCGCACGGTATTGGCAAGGGCCTTGGGTGAAATGCGCCACAGGCGTGCCGCGGCGTCCACCAACCGCTTGCTCTCGGTGGGAGAAAAGAGGAGGTCGTGCGGGATCAGGTTGCCATAACCTTCCTTGTCCGCCTTGTCCTCCACCTTCAACCCGGCCTGGGCAAGCGACCGAGCGATCCAGTCCTGCACGAGTCGGGCTTCCGCCTTGGTTGGAAACTTATCCGCCTTGTCGGAGGGCATTTCCCCGAACTCGATGGCCTCCAGGCTGCGGGCCCATAATTCGGCTTCCTTCCGGTCCTCCATATTTGCGCTCAAATGATCGAGGCGAATCTTTCCTTTTTGCGTTTCCTCTCCGTGGCAGGAAACGCAATAGGTCTGGAGGAACGGTTGGATACTTTTGTCAAAGGGATCCTCAGCGAAGGCCCGCGCACCCGTCAGGAAGGCAAGCGAAAGAAGTAAATTTCGCAGAATCATCATTACTTTTTTTCTTTCTCCCGTGCTTTCTTCTCGGCATCCAGTTTGGCCTGCAAGGCATTGGAAACTTCCGTTCTCGTCCGGGTCAGCCCTGCTCCCTGCCTCAAGACCAAGCGCATCCCCACATGCGGGGTTTGGGTGCCGGTAAAGGCGTTGCGGAAGGCAACGTGCAAATATTTCGGAGGACTGCACCAGGAACCGCCCCGTGACACCCGGTGACGAGAGCCTCTGGGGGCAGGAAGCGATTGAAAATTGGGATCGGCCCCGGCGGTCAGCTTGTCCAGGTAGTAGGTGGAGCACAGCTCAGCCAAGTTCCCCAGCATGTCATGAATGCCCCAGGGATTCGGAAGGTATTGGCCGACGGGAGCGAATACCCGGCCATATCCATCATTCGCTTCACGGTTGGCATAGACGTAATGAACAAGTTCTCGATCATTATACAAGGTACGGTCAGCGAAGTTTCCATACTTGCCCAAATCCTTAATGGCAGAGGGATACCCTGCTCGACGTCCCGCTCTGCAGGCATATTCCCATTCCGCTTCGGTAGGATAATCATAGGTCCAACCCTTGTAGGCCAAACCCTTGGACGTCGTGTACTTTTGCCACTTCTGCATCTCGGGGGCGACCTTGTCCACGCTTCCGATACTCGGAGGGAGAAATTTCGCATAGCGGTTGCCCAACTTCTGCCCGCCTGCATTAAACAAGTGAGCCTCATCCCCCAATGTTTCGTACTTGCCGATCCAAAAACCCTTCGAAAGGGAGACTTGAACCGGTTGAGCGTCCTCGAAAGCTTCGTCTCCCATGAGGAAGGTCCCCGCCGGGCACCAGATGAAACAAAATCCGTTTTGATCGACCCACTGGTCTCCTGCAAACCGTCCTTCGCGCAGGGTTTGCGGAGGGGCGCACACCTCGGCCGGCTCGTGCTTGAGCTTGAGCGTAACGTCACGGGGGGTCACCGTGTAGCCAAGCTTCTCTATTCGAGGAGTGAGGGCTTTTCCCGCCTTGAGGGACTCGATCAAAGCCTCCCCCATCTTGGGTCCGAACTCAGGGGGGTCCAAGCTTGGATGAAAAGCTCCTTTGCCCGGGTAGAAACTCGAAAACAGCTCGCCCCGGAACAGTCCTTGGGCCTGGCTGAACATATCATCGGTTTTGAGACCGGCTTTCGCCTTGTCGTCGATGCCAAGGCAATCGATCACCACGAGGTTGGCCCGGGCGGTGTTCCTGCTCAGTTTCTGGGACAACCGGTCGAGGCTAAGCCATGGTTTGTCCTCCGCTTGGGCCCGACCCAGATCCGGGTCGCGGGCGGGGGGAATCTCCTTGTACCCGCCGATCCGTATCGAGTAACAGACGCGCTTTCCGTCAGGGCTTTTCTCGGTCTCCAGCCTTCCCAAGTAATAAAATACGCTGACCCCCATAGTGGGTATGCTGCGCATCCACTTTTCATAGGTCACCCCATCGGTCTGAGGCTTATTTCCGATGAGCTGCGTTACGAAGCCTTTGGATCGGAGTATTTTTTCCAACTCCTTGACCTTTGCCGCATGGGCTTTGTCGTCACCGGCATGGACCAAAAGAGCCCGGCGGTGCTCGGTCCATTTCCCCGATGCTGCCCAGAGCATACCGGAAAAACAAAAGGCGAGAAGGTAGCCGAGCGGGCGTCTCATCAGATTACGCCGGCTGAGGTTCAGGCCATGAGTTCGGTAAGCGGACCGGTCTGCATGGTCTGCAGGTCGAGGTCGGGGTCGATGCGCCCGAAGGTTTCCTGCTTCGTTCCAACCGATCGGAGGAAAGAATTGTAAAGACAGCCAACCGTACGG
>CALBIN010000522.1 GCA_937893275.1 uncultured Opitutia bacterium
CTACCTGAGGCTAGTTTCATAGACGACCTTGGCGCCGATTCCCTCGATCAAGTCGAGTTGGTGATGGCTCTGGAAGAGGAATTTGGTAAAGACATTCCCGAGGAGGAAGCTGAGAAACTTCAGACCGTTGGTTCCGTGATCGAGTATATCGATTCGCAAGCGGCAGGCTGATTTTCTTTTGAACCTCTCGCGGAGTTTTCTCTAGGATATCCGCCGTTCCATGTCTGCTGCAGAATCCGACACGCGCATAGTCGTCACTGGTCTTGGTGTTCTTGCCTCCATTGGCAGTGACATAGACTCTTTCTGGGATTCTCTCGTAGCCGGTCGCTCCGGCATTGGTCCCGTTACTCGTTTCGATTCGACGGATATTGCGAGCAAGGTCGCTTCCGAGGTCAAGGATTTCGATCCCGCGACCGAGATGGGTCCCAAGGAGGTCCGCCGAAACGATCGATACGTACACCTCGCCTTTGGAGCTGCCCGTCGAGCCATGACCGATGCGGGCCTGTCCAAAGAAGACTTGGAACCCGAGCGAACGGGCGTACTGGTTGGCTCCGGCATAGGCGGGTTGGAAACGGTCGAGAGTCAGCTTGGAGTACTCTTCGAGAAAGGGCCGCGGCGAGTATCGCCTTTCATGATACCTTCGCTAATCGCCAATATCGCCGGGGGTGTCATCGCCATAGAGCTTGGTGCCCAAGGTCCCAACTTCGCCGTCGTCAGCGCCTGCGCATCCGGTTCCCATGCGATCGGAGAAGCTCTCCGCATGATGCGTTCGGGCTTGGCCGACGTCATGCTCGCCGGAGGCAGCGAGGCATGCGTAACCCGCATCGGGTTCGCCGGATTTTGTTCCATGAAGGCCATGAGTACACGCTATAACGACGACCCCGGCCGGGCTTCACGTCCCTTTGACGCGGGTCGCGACGGTTTCGTTATGGGGGAGGGGGCAGGTGTCCTCGTACTCGAGACTCTCGAGCACGCCAAGGCTAGAGGAGCCACGATTTACGCCGAGCTGGCTGGTTATGCAGCCACTTGTGACGCCTATCACATCACTTCTCCTGATTTGGAAGCCACGGCCCTAACCCGGTGTATGCAGTTGGCGTTGAACGATGCCCGGCAAGCTCCCGAAGACATCGCCTACGTCAATGCTCACGGCACCTCCACCCCTTACAATGACCGTTCCGAAACCCTTGCCCTGAAAAATGTCTTCGGGGCACATGCCAAGAACGGTCTGGCCATCAGTTCCACGAAGTCGATGACCGGGCACCTCCTCGGCGCCGCCGGAGCCATCGAAGCCGCCACCGTATGCAAGGCGATCGAGAACAACATTGCCCCTCCCACTATCAATTACGAAGAGCCCGACCCCGAGTGCGATCTCGACTACGTGCCAAACACCGCTCGGGAAATGCCAATCAACATAGCCATGTCCAACAACTCCGGATTCGGCGGCCATAACGCCTCCCTAATCTTCCGGGAGTTCAGCTAGGCAACAACCCGTATCTGCCTCAAAAGCCCTGTAGGCCGAATCCCAGTTTCTTGGCTTGGGCGAGGACGGCGGGCTTGTCGAGAAGGAGGACGGAACCGGCCTCGAGTGCGGCCGCCGAAAGATTGGCGTCGCCCATCACCTGCAAGGTTTGCAGCCCAAAGACGGGGACGTCGAAGCGGTTGTCCTGCTTGGTTTTTCCGGTTTTTACGAAGAGAGTGTTCTTGGCCCCAAAGGCACCCGCCCGGGCGAGCATGGCATTCGTTCCCTCGAAGGCTTCCACGGCGAGAACCGTTCCTTGGCTCACGACCACCCCTTGGCCCACGTCGAGTCGGGCGGATTCCCGTGCGATCTCCACGCCGTGAGCAAGGTGCTCGGGTTCGATTTTGCTCTTGCCGCGAACCATCTCTCCAACTTCCGCGAGGTCTTCGTCCATAAAGGCCCTGGCGTCGAGCAAATGAACCCCTGCTTTCTCGATCTCGTCCGCGATGGCCCCGAATATGGTCTCGGCGTTTCTCCGATCCAGCCCCGCCAGCAGGCGAACCGCCTTGAGGTCGGGATGCAGCCCGCGAAAGAGCTTTCCGGGGGTTACCTGTCCCGCCATTACGGCGTAACCTGCGTCGAACTTCTTGAGAACCTTTAGAAGCTTCCCCACTTGGCCGACTTTTACGGCAGCCTTTTCTTCGGGGCGAAAACTAGCGATCAATTCGGGCGAGGTCTCGCCTTGCAGCTCCACTAGCCGCACGGGTACCCCCGCGGCACGCGCCCGCTCGGCGAGCAGCATGGGATAGGCATCCCTGCCCGCGATCAGGGCCAGCGGCCTGCCGGCGTCGAAGTCATTGGGGAGAAACTTGCTCATGAGACTCCTCTCCTGTCCTTGCGAGGAGCAAAGCGACAAAGCAATTCAGTCTGGTCGCCGAAAACGAAAGGGTTGGCACTGGATTGCCGCGTCAGCCCTTTGGGCTTCCTCGCAATGACGAAATAGTAGATGGCGGGAAACATGGGTTGGGTGTTCCAGAATACAATAATTCCTATCCTTTGGCCACGAGGTTTACGAGCTTGCCGGGAACGTAGATTTCTCGAACGAGTTCCT
Source organism: uncultured Opitutia bacterium (assembly GCA_937893275.1). Lineage (GTDB taxonomy): Bacteria > Verrucomicrobiota > Verrucomicrobiia > Opitutales > Seribacteraceae. Next base: position 2,571 of record CALBIN010000522.1, read on the forward strand.
TCCCCTCGATGAATGGCAGGACGCGCTCGTGGGCCTTGGCCGCGGCGATTACCTCGTCCTTGCCTATGTCCTTGGGGAAATTGCCCTCGCCTCTTAGTTTGCCGTTCACTTGAAAGACGATCACCATTTCGTCCGAAACCAGCAAGTCCTCTCGATACTCGGGCCATGGATGGTTCACCACCGAGGGGGCGCCCCCGAGTCGTTCCCAGAGCTCTTCCGAAAGGTGAGGGGCAAAGGGCGCCAGAAGCCGGAGCAAGGTCTTGGCGGTTTCGGTGGCGTAGGCTTCCGCCTTTTGCAAATGGTTTATGAGAATCATCATTTGCGAGATGGCGGTGTTGAAGCGGAGGTTCTCCACGTCCTCGGTCACCTTCTTGATCGTCTCGTGAAGGAGTTTGAGGGTGTCGGCGTTGGTTTCCTCGCCCTCGCTATGTTTGGAATTGTCCGAGAACTCTCGCCAGACTTTCTTGAGGAAGCGGTTCACGCCCTCGATGCCTTTTTCGCTCCAAGGCTTGACTGCTTCCAAAGGCCCGAGAAACATTTCGAAGAGGCGCAGGGAATCGGCCCCGTAGGCATCGATCACGACGTCGGGGCTCACTACGTTGCCCACGCTCTTGGACATTTTGTTGCCGTCTTCCCCGAGGATCAATCCTTGATGAAAGAGCTTTTTATACGGCTCGGGGTGTGCGAGCACGCCCTCGTCGTGCAGGAAGCGGTGCCAGAAGCGAGCGTAAAGCAAGTGCAGCACCGCGTGCTCGGCCCCGCCGATGTAAAAATCGGGGCCACCCCAATAGGCTTCCTTCTCCTTGGACACGAGGCTCTCCCTATTGTCCGGGTCGAGATAGCGCAGGTGATACCAGCAAGAACCCGCCCATTGCGGCATGGTGTTGGTCTCGCGGGTAGCCTCCACCCACTCCTCACCCTCCGGCTTGGCTTGGTCGCGGGGTTCGGTCTTTCCCGTCAGCAGGTTAAAGTGAACCTCCAGCCACTCGGGAATGGTGGAGAGCGGGCTTTCACCGGTGCCCGACGGTTGGTAGTTCTCCACCTCGGGGAGGCGAAGCGGCAACTCAGACTCGGGCACGGGGAGGGCGTACAAGGTTTCGCCGTCTCGAAGAGTAGTCACGCGCTCATCGGGCATCAACGTCTTCACCGGGCCCTCCGTCACTTCGGCCTTATCGTAGTCTTCCTTGCTTACCCAGACGAGCGGAATGGGCTCGCCCCAGTAGCGTTGGCGGGAAAAAATCCAGTCGCGCAACTTGTAGTTCACCGCCGCCTTGCCCTTGCCCGTGGATTCCAGCTCGGCCGTGATCTCGTCTTTGCAAGCGGAGGCATCCATGCCGTCGTACTTGCCCGAGTTTACCATAACTCCCTCGCCGGAGTAGGGGAGCGGGGCCTTTTCCTCGTCGCCGTCTTTCGGGGCGATCACGCGCTTGATCGGGATGTCGAACTTCTCCGCGAACTCGAAGTCGCGCTCGTCATGGCCGGGTACCGCCATGATGGCTCCCGTGCCATAGGTGATCAGCACGTAGTCGGTCACCCATACGGGTACCTTTTCGCCGTTCACCGGGTTTATGCAGTAGCTCCCGGTAAAGACGCCGCTCTTGTCCTTGGCGAGGTCCGTGCGGTCTAGGTCGCTCTTCTTGGCCGCGGCTTCCACATAGGCCTTCACTTCGTCGACCTTGTCGGGAAGCACGAGCTTGTCGAGCAACGGATGCTCGGGCGCCACCACCATGTAGGTGGCGCCGAAAAGGGTGTCGGGACGCGTGGTGTAGACCTCCAGTTCCTCGTCTAGGCCGTCCACGGCAAAGCTTACCTCGGCTCCCTCCGAACGCCCGATCCATGCCTTCTGCTGGCGCTTGGTCGAGTTGGGCCAATCGAGTTCATCCAGTCCCGCAAGCAGTTTCTCCGCATAGGCCGTGATCCTAAGCACCACTTGTCGCAGGTTGCGCCGCTCCACCGGATGTCCGCCCACCTCCGACTTGCCGTCCACCACTTCCTCGTTCGCCAATACCGCCCGCAACTCCTCGCACCACCACACGGGCTTCTCGTCGACGTAGGCCAACCCCGCCTTGAACAACTTCAGGAATATCCACTGGGTCCACTTGTAGTAGCCGGGGTCGGTCGTGTTTATCTCACGGTCCCAGTCGATGGCGAATCCGATGCTCTTTATCTGCCTGCGAAAATTCTCGACGTTGTTGCGGGTCGTTTCAGAAGGGTGGGTGCCCGTCTTTATCGCATACTGCTCTGCGGGCAGGCCGAAGGCGTCCCAGCCCATCGGGTGCAAGACGTTGAACCCGCAGGCCTTCTTGTAGCGCGCCAGGATGTCGGAGGCCACGTACCCCTCGGGATGCCCGATGTGCAAGCCCGCCCCCGAAGGGTAGGGAAACATGTCGAGGACGTAGTATTTCGGTTTATCCGAAACGTCCTCGGCCCGGAAGGTTTTCTCCCGTTCCCAAAATTCCTGCCATCGTTTCTCGATCGTGAGAAAGTCGTATTCCTTTTCGTCGTCAGCCATGTCGGTAATGCAAAAGCCTTGTCATCTTGCCGAAAATCTCCCGAAAGGCAAAAGCAAAGGAACCCCTCTTCAAATTCCCAAAATGAATTTGAAATTACTCCCGATCGTAACCCCCCCGAATGGTCGTGCTATTAACCCAGTTATTTCGAAAACGCGTACAGTTCATTCTGGTCGATCATGAAATTTTCCATTTCGATGTGTTTTTTTAACTTGTCACGTGCGTACACTCTTAGCACTTTGTTTTTTACCTTTCCTCTCTCCTCCCTGATAAATCCTTCCTCCCATTCTCCCAGCTCCCCTTGTCCTTCCCCAAGACATTCTCGCACGCGTCATGATAAAGTTCCGATCCCTTCCTCTTCTCTTCCTTTCCGGTCTTCTCGGCTTCACCGCCGTGGTCGAGGCCGCCCCCGAGGTGCTCACCTATTCGGGGCGCATCACGGTTTCGGGCCAGCCCTTCGTCGGGCAGGGTGAATTCAAGTTCGCCTTCGTCGATCGCTCCGGCCGCTTTTCCTACTGGACCAACGACGGAAACTTCACCCTCGCCCAGGAACCGGCTCTCGCCGTCGCCGCCACCGTCTCGAACGGGGTCTATACC
>CALBIN010000523.1 GCA_937893275.1 uncultured Opitutia bacterium
CGCGAGGAATCTCATAAAGCTTATGCGCCAAATCTCGATGCACTTTCTGAATTGCTTGCTGAAAAGGCTCGGAACGCCGATGCCGTCATCGTATCTGACTATGCCAAGGGTTTCGTAAACGACAAGTTGCTCACCTTGTTGCGTAGTGAAGCCAAGTTTCTTGCGGTCGATCCCAAACCTCGTCGTTCCCTCAACTATGATTCCCCTGATTTGATGACTCCGAACAAGGCCGAGTCTTTGCAACTTGCAGGTCTGGAAAGAGGGGACTTTGATGAGTTTCCGGCTGACGCCATAGCCGCTGCAATCCATGATTCTCATCGACCACATAGAGTCGCCGTGACATTGGGCGCTGATGGTATGTTGCTGATCGAACACGGAAAAGTTATTCAGCGTATCCCTACTGCGGCTCGTGAAGTTTTCGATGTTTCGGGAGCCGGCGACACCGTGATTGCCGCCATGACGCTAGCCCTTGCCGCCCAGTCCACTTTTGAAGAAGCCTCTGCGTTCGCTAATTTGGCCGCTGGTGTTGTGGTGGCCAAAGTAGGAACGGCTACGGCTTCTCCCGAGGAGATTCTCCATGCAGTCCAATGAGCCTTGCCGGCATTTTTCTCGACCGAGACGGTACCCTGATCTCGCATGTCGACTATCTTCACAACCCCGAGGAGGTCTTTCCTCTACAGGGAATAGCTGAAACCTTGCGCGCTTTGCGGGAGGCTGGCTACCTGCTTTTTCTTTTCACAAACCAGTCAGGGGTGGGTCGAGAATTTTTTCAGATGGAAGCAGTCCACGCATGCAATTCCCGGATGCTTGAACTCATGAAATTGAGCCCGGATATCTTTGCCGACGTCTGCATTGCTACGGAAAGACCCGATCAACCTCAAATTTATCGAAAACCCTCTCCTCGTTTCATTTTGGAGAGCATTGAAAAATTCGATCTTTCCCTTGAGAAGAGTTGCGTCGTCGGTGACTCTTGGAGCGATGTCGAGGCCGGTCTCAATGCCGGAATTCTTTCCGCTTTAGTGGAAACCGGAAATCCCGTCGACGATGATCTTCGACTCAAGGCTGCGGAACATCAAGTTTCCGTCCACTCGGATCTCACTGCCATGGTCGTCGAAAAATTAGACCTGCGATGAATGTGAATAAAATCCCGAAAAAATGGGAATTGATCGAGGATCGTTTGCATGCCAAATGTCGAATATTCGAGGTTCGATCCCAGCACTTCAGGCACCCAAAGGACGGAAGGGAAGGGGACTTCTATGTTCTCAATACCTCCGACTGGGTAAATGTGCTGGCTATTACGCCAGCCGAGGAAATCGTCATGGTCCGACAGTTCCGTTACGGATCTCGAGAACTTTCTCTTGAAACTCCCGGTGGCGTGATCGAAAAAGGTGAAGATCCGGTGGTCGCGGGTCTTCGTGAGCTTCGAGAGGAAACCGGATTTGCCGGGAAAAGCACTAGACTATTGTCGGAATGCCGCCCAAATTCGGCCATTCTTTCTAATCGTTGCCACTTCGTTCTTGCCGAGAATGTGAAAAAAGTGGCCGAAGTTGATTTTGATCCCAATGAGGAAATCGAGACCGTCCTCGTTCCCATTGCGGAAATCTCGGATCGTGTTCGGTCTGGTGAAATTTCACATTCTTTGGCTCTCAATGCTCTCTTTAATCTGTTTTTGGAAAAGGGTCTGTCCATTGCCTGAATGCGTTTCTCTTTTCTCCAATGGCAAAAACGGGCAAATCCAACCGCTTTTCTCCCTTTACCCTCGCAGAGCTTTTATCTATGATTAGAATGCTATGAGTGATGTTCTTACCCTCTTGCTCGAAGGCGCCAAACCTTGTGCCGATCATCTTGCAAATATCCTCGGCAAAGAAAAAGCCGAGGTCGAGGCAGAGTTGCGTCGCCTCGAGGAGGATAAGAGCCTTCTTGGTTGGCTCCCCGTCTTCAACCCTGAAAAAGTGGAGGAGGGGCGTGTTCGGGCAGTGATCGAAGTGAAGATCAGTCCCGAGCGTGAAGGTGGTTTTGATCGCCTTGCCATGCGAATTGCTCGTTTTGAGGAAGTGGAATCCTGTTATCTTATGTCGGGTGGATACGATCTCCTGGTTTTTGTTACTGGAAAGAACCTTAGAAAGGTCGCTGCCTTTGTCTCTGAAAGACTTGCCACTATCGAGGGGGTTCTCTCTACCTCCACCCACTTCTTGCTTCGCCCCTACAAAGAGCAGCGACATCTCTTGGTCGACGAGACCGAAGCAGTAGACAAGCCCGCCGTTTCTCCCTAATGAACGTTGATCATGAAAGCTTCGTGGCGAGTCATGTGAAAGACTTGCCCCGCTCAGGTATACGGGACTTTTTCGCCGTCGTATCCGAGATGCCCCAAGCCATTTCTCTCGGCATTGGAGAGCCTGATTTCGTTACCCCTTGGCATGTGCGGGAAGCTGCTATCTTTGCTCTTGAGAAGGGGCGTACCTCCTACACGGACAATCGAGGACTGCTCCGGCTTCGCCGTGAAATCTCGAAGTACGTCTCCGATTTCTTCGGCCCGGAGTATGATCCTGCGAGCGAGATTCTTGCCACCGTCGGAGTTTCCGAAGCTATCGACGTGGCTCTGCGCGCGATTTTGAATCCCGGTGACAAGGTTCTCTATCACGAACCATGCTACGTCTCTTATGCCCCAAGCGTTACCTTGGCTCTTGGCGAGGCCATTCCCGTTGGCACGAAACCCGAAAATGAATTCGCTCTCGATCCCGCGGCTTTCGAAGCTGCTTGGGAACCCGGCTGCAAGGCTCTACTACTTAACTTTCCGACCAATCCCACAGGCGGTACGGCCGATCGTGAAAAATTGGAACGTCTTGCCCGTTTCGCCATCGACAAGAACCTCCTTGTCATTAGCGACGAGATTTACGGCGAGCTGACCTACGAGGGCGAGCACGTCGGTATTGCCTCCCTTCCCGGGATGAAGGAGAGGACTCTTTTGTTGCACGGTTTCTCGAAGGCTTTTGCCATGACGGGATTTCGCATCGGTTATGCCTGCGGGCCGGCAGTTCTTATTGAGGCAATGATGAAGATACACCAGTATTGCATGATGTGCGCTCCCATATTAAGCCAAGAAGCAGCTATCGAGGCCCTTGTGAATGGTTCCGACGAGGTTGCTCGCATGAAGGAGCAATATCATCGTCGTCGAGACTTCATTGTTCGTCGCTTCAACGAAATCGGGCTGTCCTGCCACTCTCCTCGAGGTTCCTTTTATGCTTTTCCTTCCATTCTTGCTACAGGGTTGAGTGACATTGACTTTGCCCATCGCCTTCTTCGCGAGGCCGAGGTTGCCGTCGTGCCGGGAACCGCATTCGGCGAACATGGTGCGAACCATGTGAGAGCAAGCTTTTCTACCTCTTATGAAAATCTTGTCGAGGCGACCGATCGCATCGCTCGTTTTCGGGATAATATCGTGATCGAAGATGCCGCCGCCGCCGTTTAGCCAACTGTGACTACCTGATTTTTCGAGCCTTCCTTTAACTTTTCCATATTTGTGCAAACTCGTAGTGTAGCTATTGTCGGTCGCCCCAACGTGGGGAAGAGCCGTCTCTTCAACCGCATCGTCGGCCGGCGAATATCAATCGTACATGATCGCCCCGGTGTAACTCGAGACGTCGTCGTTGCCGATGCACCCGGAGGATATGTCGTCATGGACACCGGCGGCATAGGAATGACTCCCTCGATGACCCCCGTGGAGATTCAGGAAGCAACTGAGGATCAAGCTGATTTCGCCATTCGCGCCGCCGATGTTCTTCTATTCGTGGTCGATGGTCGTGAAGGTCTTATCCCTCTGGATCAATCCCTTGCCGAGAAATTTCGTCGGATGGGGAAGACCCCTGTCCTTGTGGTCAACAAGATGGATGTTCCTGAACAGGATTACGCCCGTGATGAATTTTCCAGCCTTGGCTTTTCCACTGTTTTCCCCGTGTCAGCAGAGCATGGGAACGGCGTTGGAGATCTTCTCGATGGGGTGGAGGAACTTCTCCCGCCACCTTCTGACGAACCTGTCGAAAAAGAAGCTCGCCGTGTTCGGATTGCTTTTCTCGGTCGTCCCAATGTGGGCAAATCCTCCCTTTGCAATCGTCTACTAGAGGCAGAGCGACTGATCGTTAGCGATGTTCCGGGAACCACTCGGGAAACGGTTGAATTGGATCTCGATTTCGAGGGAGATTCCGCCGATCAAGAACCGTGGCGTTTCCGTCTCTTCGATACAGCCGGCCTCAAAAGACGAAAGCGCGTCAGCTCCTCTCTCGATTACTTCTCTTCTTTGCGGAGCGAGCAAGCTATGGAGGGCGCTGATGTCGTCTTTTTGGTTTTGGATGCTCGAGAGGGTGTGACTCGGCAGGATAAAATCCTTGCCGGAAGAATTTTGGATGCGGGTAGGGGACTTGCCGTTCTTGTCAATAAGTGGGATCTTGTTTTGGAAGGATTTAGACGAGACCCCCTTCCCGGTTATCGCGATGAAGAACACTTTAGAAAATCCTATGAGAAATCTCTTCGCAAAGAGCTCTTTTTCCTGCCCGAGTCTCCGGTGCTATTTGCCTCTGCTCTAACCGGATACTCAATTCGAGATTTTCTTGCGGCCGCCCGCGACATGGATGCTCGAATGGACGTCCCCATTCCCACTTCTCCCTTGAACCGACTTCTTGGCGATATGTTCGAAAAACGACCACCTGCGGCAGTCAAGGGAAAGCGCTTCAAGCTTTTCTATGCGCTCCAAGTCTCTTCCCGGCCCTTTCGAATTAAGCTTTTCTGTAACCAAGGCGAACGCTTGGACGAAACATACAGTCGTTACTTGGAAAAAAGTATCACGGGTCATTTTTCACTCATCGGTTGCCCATTGAAATTTTCACTTGCAGGTAAAGAAGCCCGTTATTCCGGAAGCTAGAATGAAGCTTTCGGCACATAGCCTGATTCATCCCATCCGCAGTATTCCAACACTTCCTTGAGCATACTCGAATAATTCTCTTAAACCTCTTCCCGGGTTTAATAAAGACGGGGCCGACGTTTCACTTTCGAACGTCTGCCCCGTTTTTTGTGTCCTACTATACGAGCGACCAACTCTCGTGGATGGGAGACGGACTCAAAGTTCATTAGACTTATGCCGAAGCCCCCCGTGGTATTTTATGGTTCGGATGCCATTGCCTTACCTAGCCTCGACTTTTTCTTGAGAGAGGCATCTTCTGCCTGTGAACTTGTAGGAGTTATCACTCAACCTGATCGACCGTCGGGCAGAGGCAAAAAAATGCGTTCCAATCCCGTCAAGGAATGGGCTATCGAAAACGGGATCAAAATACTTGATCCCGAAAAACCTCTTGAACCAGAGGTGACTTGGTTGCAGCAGGAAGGCTTGGTTCTGGCAATGGTTATGGCATACGGTCATATTCTTTCCTCTGCTTTGTTGGATGCACCTGTCGCCGGGACTTTCAACCTGCATGGTTCCGTGTTACCTGCCTATCGAGGAGCTTCTCCTGTGGAAACGGCTTTGGCTCAAGGCGAGAAAGAGACTGGAGTAACACTTATGCGCGTAGTCTCACGCATGGACGCGGGTCCCATTGTGGATACCGAGATCACGCCCATAGCGCCAGATGACGATGGTCCCCGGCTTCGCGAGAAGTTGTCGGTTGCCTGTGTTCCTCTTCTACGCCGAAACCTACCTGCGCTTTTGGCGGGCGAAGCTACGGAAACTCCGCAGGATGAAAAAGCGGCTACTTATTGTAGAAAGCTCCGCAAGGCGGATGGAGCACTGGACTTTTGCGCTCCTGCAGCGGTGCTTGCGCGGAGGGTCACTGCTTTTCGAGGTTGGCCGGGTTCATGGTTCGACGCTCAAGGGGTTCGCGTAAAGGTCGGTTCGGCAAAAGTCGTTGAATTTTGCGGAGAGATAGTACCGGGGCAGGTGATTTTGCCAAGTCCTCGGGAAGTGGCCATTGGAACGTCGGAAGGCGCTTTGTCTTTACTCGAACTACAACGTCCGGGCGGGCGAATGATGCCAACCGCAGAATTTTTATCAGGTTTTCCTCTTGCGGAGGGAGAGCTCGTCGGAAGCCAAACTCTTTCTGAATTGCTTATCCCTTGAGCCCTTGATTTTCCCAATTCTTAAAAGTAAACTTGCATAAATCCGTTAAATCATATTAATAATTAAGTTGGAGTGTGGTAATGAATAATTGGTTAATTCTTCGTGGTGGGAGATTGGCTTCTAGTGGCTGGTCTTTTTTCTCCTTCCAAATGTTAACGCTGGTCGGCGTGCTTCTGTTTGTCGGCGCATTTTCTTCCGTGGTGGCGGCAGACACAAATGTGCGTCTGGCCAACCTCACGCAGGACTTGGAGCTGATCTCCAGGCAAGTGGCCAACCTCCGAAGCGAGGTGGAAATCTTGAGACGGGAGAACGCTCAGTTGAGGATAGTCGCCGAGCAAGCGACCAAAACGCAGGGTGTTTCCACAGGTAGTCTACAGGAGTTCGCTCGACAAATGGATGGCAGGCTGGAAAGTTTGCGAGTAGACATTTCAAAAAACAAGACAGGGGCAGAAGCTCTTCGGCGGCATGTGGATGTAGGTTTACAAAAGCTGATTAAGCAAATGAATGCTGGCTTTGCTGCCTATAACAGTAGTTCACCACCGATTGAATCGTCACCGGTCGTGAAGTTTACCGAGGATTATCCCAAGGACAAGGGTTTCGTGCATGTTGTGGGAAAAGGAGAAACCATCAGCAGCATCGCTCTCAAGTATAAATCCAAGATACCATGGATACTTTCCGCCAATCGGATTTCCGACCCGACAAAGGTTCACGTCGGGAAAGAACTTTTTGTCCCGCAAAGCTAAGAAAGAACAATTATGGCTAAATCAACTTCTCGTCTCGGCCGAGGTCTCGGTAGCTTGATCGCTGGCGGTGCCGGTGCTCAGGCGGTTGCCATGGATCCCGTGGCGGAAATGCCGGGCCATTCCACTCTTAACGACGTATCCGAGGAGGTGACCACAATTGTCGATGGTCCCTTCAGTGATACGGTTGTCGCTAGCAATAGCGCCGAAAAAATTCTTGAGATTCCTCTTGATGATTTGGTTCCGAACCCTCACCAACCTCGCAAGACTCTGGATCCCGTCAAGGTTAGTGAGCTTGCCGCAAGTATCAAGTCCGAGGGTCTGTTGCAACCTATCGTGGCTCGACGGAACGGCGATGGTTATGAGATTATTGCAGGTGAACGACGATGGCGAGCCCACCGCGAACTAGGGCGAGATACAATCCTAGTGCGTTTGGTTGAAGCCACGGATCTTTCTTCAGCTTCACTCTCGCTAATTGAGAACCTGCAGCGCGAAGGACTGAATCCTCTTGAGGAAGCTCTTGGCTACTCGTCTCTCGTCAACGATTTTAGTCTGACCCAGGCTCAAGTGGCTGATAAAGTGGGCAAGAGCAGGACTTACGTGACCAACATGATGCGCCTCCTTCAACTCGACGATGGTCTCAGGAATCTCTTGGTGGCAGGAAAGCTTTCCGTAGGTCACGCCAAAGTGCTTTTGGGAGTTGGGGACGTCGAGGTTCGAGCCGAACTTGGAGCTCGTGCCGCTCGCGAAGGGTGGAACGTGCGGCAATGCGAAGATGCCGTTGAAGGATTGCGTTCGAGTTCAGGCAAGACGACCTTTCGTCGAACCGGTGGTTCTCACTTAAATCCGGGGTTTCGTGAAATTGCAGATAGGGTCGCTTCTCGGCTCGGCGTTGAATCAAAAGTAACCGCAAATGGGGCTGGCAAAGGCAAGCTGATCATACCTTTCGCGGACGAGAATGACCTCCGCCGTATCGTTTCGGTCCTAGGCGCATAAGTCCTCAAAGAGGATTGCCTTTGTTCAAAAGAGAGCCATAGTGCTCTCTTCTACCTTATTGCTATGATAGTTTTTGTTACCACAGTTCTTATTCTTTTGTGCCTGTTGATCGTCCTTCTCGTGATGTTGCAACGCACCTCAGGCGGCATGGGTTCCGCATTGGGTGGCGGAGCCGCCGACCAAGTTTTGGGAGCAGGTTCAGGTGCCCAGTTAACAAAGATGACGGTTTGGAGCATATTGGGCTTCTTCATACTGTCTTTCACGCTCTATGTCCTTTACCAGATGGGAGCCAAGGAAGATGTTTTGCAGCGAACGGGTGGAACTCCCCCGGCATTAGTTCCTGATTCTGCTGCTGGTCTCGGTTCTGCCGAAACACCATCGATTCCCACGGATCCTTTGCCCGTCGTTCCTCCTCCCTCTGTGCCTGAAGCGAATGCTTCTACACCGGTTCCTGAGGCGAACTCAACTCCCGGCACTTTTCCAGAGGGGAATGCCTCGATCATTCCCGAGAAAGCGAATTGAGGTCGAATGGATCATCGAGGCTAATCCTCGATGAACATCGATTCGGTAATGTCTCCCAAGCTTATTGAAATGTCTTCATGCCTGCTGGCTTTTCTGAGGAGGCTTTTACTTTTAACCTTTTTGTTTGGAGCCCTTACCGGTGCATCGGCGCAACCAAAGGTTTTCCCCGCTCGAGGATTTGCTAAGATTCTCACTCCGGAGAAAGCTAACGAGCGATTAGAGAGCTTTCGTGAGTTCCATGGCATAAACCCTTCCGCGGAGGCCTTTCATCATGGTTTTCTCTTACGATTTCGTTTGGAGCATTATCCGAGACGAGGTGAAGTGACCACCCGCGAAGGTTCGCTTTGCGGTTTGGCTTTTGGTCATGGGTTGATTCGTCTCGACCTCACGGGAGAGACCGACCAAAAAGGGAAAGCATTCCTCTTGCGCAATGGTCCCGAACCTGAGGCGTGGCTGAATGCTTTCGATGGGAATGGATCCAAGCAATTGGAAAATGCTGATTTGTTCCAGCCCCTTGCCCCGGGTATGGGTCACACGCTTTTTGACCTCATGATGCCCTTCGTTTTTTGGGATGGTAAGTATCAAAAATCGGGTCGAGTGATCGGCAGACCTTCTCACTTATTCGAGTTTTCCCCGCCTGCATGGGCGAGTGAAGCCGTTCCTACTTTGAGAAAGGTTCGTCTTGCTTTGGACGATGTCTATGAGACCCCGCTGCGGGTCGAGTTCTTCGGTCGTCGCGGTGTTCCCGACAAGACCTTCGGCCTCGTCAGTCTGAAGAAGGTCGGGGAGACGTGGATTGCCAAGACTCTGGACTTTCGCGATGCCCTCACTAGTGCAAGAACACGTTTTACCGTTACTGCGGCGGCAACTGATCTGGACTTGGGCAGGGAGGTCTTCACTCCTGCCGGATTGGCCGAGACGCCAAAGGTGTCCGAAGAACTGCTGCAATCCATTGAATGAAAAAGTGAAAACGGCTTGCCCGTTTTCTTGTCTCCTTTAAAAACCATTCCTTTTATATGAAAACCAGTTCACTTTCCACTTGGGCGCAGAATGTCTCGCCTTCACCAACCTTGGCTGTAGACGCCAAGGCTAAAGCACTAAAAGCCGCCGGCGAAGATGTTTGTGGTTTCGGGGCGGGCGAACCCGACTTCGATACTCCGGAATTCATCAAGGAAGCATGCGCCAAGGCCCTCGCCGACGGCAAGACCAAGTACGCTCCCGCCGCAGGATTACCTCCCCTTCGCGAGCTTTTGGCTAAAAAATACATCGAAGAAAACGGTATTGCGGAGGTTCGACCTGCACAGGTTGTGGTCAGTCCAGGTGGAAAATATTCCTGCTACCTCGCGATCCTCGCGACCTGCAGTCCCGGCGATGAAGTTATCGTTCCCGCACCCTACTGGGTGAGCTATCCCGAGATGGTCAAGCTTGCCGGAGCCGAGCCAAAGTTTATTTTCGCCGGTGACGATCAGGGTTTCAAGGTCACTCCCGATCAACTTCGCGCAGCAGTTACTCCAAGAACTCGTATGCTAGTCCTTAATAGCCCTTCCAATCCCACTGGAGCCATCTATTCAAAGGAGGAGATGGAAGCACTCGTCGAGATTGCGATAGAGAACGATTTTTACGTCATGTCGGATGAGATTTACGAATACCTTCTCTACGACGGAGTCACTCACCATAGTCCGGCCTCTTTCGGACCCGAGGCTGCAGAACGCGTTATAACCGTGGCGGGTTTCAGCAAGACTTATTCGATGACGGGTTGGCGTCTCGGTACGCTCGTGGCCAACGAGACTGTAGCCAAGGCCGTTGCCGATCTCCAGAGCCAAACCACTTCGAATGCCACGACCTTTGCCCAGTATGGCGCCCTTGCCGCCTTGGAACGCCCCGAGGAGTCACGGGCTGCCGTTCGGGAAATGCTGGTGCATTTTGATCGCCGTCGGCTTAAGTTGCTTGAAGGACTCAACGCCATCGAGGGCGTTACCTGTGAGCGTGCGAAAGCCGCCTTCTATCTTTTCCCTAACGTATCTTCCTTTGGTCTTTCGTCGGAGGAGTTTTCTTCTCGTCTACTGGAAGAGACGAAAGTAGCGGTTGTGCCTGGCCATGCATTCGGAGCCGAAGGTTACGTCAGGCTCAGTTATGCTACAGCCGATGCGATTATCGAGAAGGGTATTGAACGCCTGGCCTCATTTTGCTCCAGCTTTTGACCTAGTCTCATTCGCCACGGATTGTTTCAGTTTTACTACAGGGAAACTGACAACTTTTGACTGTTCTCTCAGCCCGTTTATCGGATGTGACGATATGGGCTTCTTAATATTGCACCGTCTCAAAGCAATTGTGTCGTTGCAGTCCCTGTCGTGGGTACAGAGCCAGTGTTGGTCATCGCAATGTAATCGAGCACGGGTTCAAATTCTATTTCGCCAGCCAACGTCATTTCTAGTTCAACAATAATCTTGTAGCTTTTCCATTTCCCATAATCCCTATTCCCAATGGAGCCCATCCGGCGAGCTGGAGAAAATAATCTCTCGAAGCTACACAGAGAACTTGTAGCTCTTACATTTTCAGATTGTTTTTTGCCTTGGGGTTTTGCTCTAAGGCAGCTTCAAATTCTTCGAGGTCGAAGTCGGCTACCAAAAAATCTCCGTGTTTGAAAGTTGGGGTCATGCTTTGACCGCTGATGTCGGTGAGTTCTTTCATTCGCTTGGGTTCTGCCCGAACATCTACGACCTCTAGTTCAAGACCTTTCGCTTGGAAATAGTCTAGGGCGTCTATGCACCACGGACACCCTTGCTTTACATATAAAGTCGGTTTGCTCATTTATTCTTCAAATTAGGAGAATGTTATGATCTAGGCAAGTCTAGTTCGTCTTACTTCTGAAGCCATTATTAATCGAATATCCCGCCAAGGATTTCGGATTCTGTTTGTTTTGGGTGGGCAATTTACCGACCGTCGGACTGGTCTCGTAACGGGACCAGATCTTTTCAACCAACTCGGCGAGGCACTCCAATAAGAATTGTTGTCTCGTCGAACCCACCGTACCGATTCGATTGTGGGCCATCGCAAATTGTTCCCAAACATTGGCCTCGAAGGTCATGGTCTTGTTGGATGCCCTGCGGACTTGGTTTCGAAAGAGAAAAAAGGCCGTGGTCCTCGCCCAAGCGCCAAAATTGCTACCCGACTCGAATGCATCGAACTTACGCCATAGGAGAGTGATGCATTCTTGGACCAGATCTTCGCTGTCCGGAAGATTTCCCGTAAGGCTAAGCAAACACGCCAGTAGACCACTTTGGTTTTCTCGTACAAGGCCCTCGAGTTTTTGTCGTTTGGCAAATTCTTGCCGTTCGGCCTTTGCATCCATTTTATCATTCTGCATGTGTTACCTATCATTTTGCTACTTATTAAATGTATCAAGGGTTCGTTTTTACTTCCGATGAAGTCAAAAAAAACACAGCATCTGCTTTTTTCTGACCTGTGAACAAAACTTCTTTAGGCGATCCTAGTGCCTCCATTGTAATCAAGGGAGCTCGCGAGAACAATCTTCGCGACGCGACAGTCTCCTTGCCGCGCGGAAAATTAATTGGCGTTACCGGAGTCAGTGGTTCGGGGAAATCCTCTCTCGTTTTCGACGTGCTTGCTGCAGAGGGTCATCGAAAATACGTCGAAAGCTTGTCTCCGAAGGCCCGTCAAGCTCTAGAAAAGGTCCGTAGGCCCGATGTCGATTACGTCGAGGGGCTTAGCCCCGTTATTTCAATCGAGCAAGTCTCGGCGGGTGGGGCGGGCCCTCGTAGCACGGTGGCCACCGCTACCGAGGTGGCCGATTACGCCCGCCTGCTTTGGGCCACCGTGGGGCTTCCTCATTGCCCACAGGATGGCGGACTCGTCACTCGCCGTTCACTTGATGATTGCGTCAACCGTATCCTGGAGGAACCGTCGGGTATTCGTATTATGCTTCTGGCCCCTTTGATGTCTGCCAAGGCGTCCGTCCTTCGCGAGGAGTTGCCGAACCTGGAGCGTCGAGGATTTCAACGAGTTCGGATCGATGGCGAGGTTAAACGGCTCGACGATCGGGATCTGATTCCATCCGGTACCCGTGGTCGAGAGCTTTTAGTGGACGTGGTAGTCGATCGACTCGTTCTCGATGGTTCTGCCCGAAGTCGCCTCGCCGATTCTCTGGAACTCGCTTTCCGGGAAGGTGGTGAGCGGGCGCTGGTTCTTGTCTCCGAGGACAAGGAGGGCGCTTTTCACGAATTTGCCGTTTCTCAAGCCTATTCCTGTGATGTTTGCGGCGAAAACTATCCTGCCCCTACTCCGAGACTCTTT
>CALBIN010000524.1 GCA_937893275.1 uncultured Opitutia bacterium
CATGGAGATTTTGCAAACACAACGGGCTCGCCGGGTCGAAAAGGGAGGGACGATCTGTTTGCAGGCACCGGACGTGAAGAACGGAGCAGGAGGATTACGGGACTTTCAGTCCGTCCTCTGGATGTCCAAGGTGAAGTTTGAAAGCGAGGATCTCGACGACCTCGTAAAACGTGATTACCTTACGGCATCGGAGGCAAAATCATTCAGGGAAGCCTATTCTTTTTTACTGCGTGTTCGGAACGAACTACACTTTCGAAGCAAGCGTCCAACGGATATCCTGCACCTTGAAAAGCAATCCGATGTCGCTCAGGGGCTTGGTTATGAGCAGGAGGATCTTTTCGACCGAATAGAAACCTTTATGGGCGACTATTACTCAAGGGCCAGAACCATTCGCAAAACCGCAGACGTACTGGAAGACCGCTTGGCACTTGGTAGAGGGAAAGGGATAAGTTTCTCGTTCGCCTCGATCATAAAGGCCTGTCGAGGAAAACCGAAAAAAGAGGTGGACGGTTTTCAGCTTTGCGAAGGGCAGTTAGAGGCTCCGGACGCCACCATTCTCGACCAAGACTCCGAAAGAATTATACGCCTATTTCGCCATGCCCAACAATTGGATGCCGAACTTTCTCCGGGATTGCGAGCATTGGTACGAAATCGGCTCAAACTGGTCGATGCCGCACTGATGGCCAATCCTGCAGCCAACGTCACCTTCCGTTCCATTCTTCAGCAAGTGGGCTCGGTTGGCCCCACCCTTGCCGAGATGCATGATCTCGGTCTTCTCGGAAGGTTTATTCCAGAGTTCGATCGACTCACCTGCAAGGTACAGCATGAATTGTATCACAGGTACACGGCGGACGTGCACGTGCTTCAATGCATCGCCCAGCTCGACAAGATTTTTCAAGGAAAGGACGAAACCTCTCGCCGCTACCGTGATGTTCTGGGAAAAACAGAAGTTCCGGCCTTGCTTTACTTGATGCTGTTCTTACATGACCTCGGGAAGGACGAGGGCCCCAAAGGTCATTGCGAACGTGGCATAGGCATCGCCACATCACTGATGGAACGTTTGTCCATCCCCGAGGAGATGAGAGACCGCGTCCTTTTTGTGATCCGAAATCACCTGGAAATGGTCCGCTATTTCTACAAGTACGATCTGGAAGACCCAAAAGTAATTGAGTCGTTCGCAGCATTCGTCGGAAGCGAGCAACGACTCCGCTACCTGTATGTTCACACTTATTGTGATGCCAATGGAACAGCTCCCGATCTCTGGAATCAGCACAAGGATGATCTTCACCACCAACTCTTTTCGAACACCCTTCAAGTGCTGCGAGGAAAATCCGTTGAAAAAGACCCTGCCGCCCTTCGTAAATCCTACGCGAATCTAGAATTGGAAGACCTCTCGCCCTCACAGATCGCGGAACAACTGGAGCAATTCCCCAACCGCTATTTCGGCCACGTCGGAGAAGAGGAAGTCGCCCTCCATGTTTCCATGGCGAGCCGTTTCTTAATCGAAGGAGAACAAAAAAGTAACGGAAGCGCACCCATGTCCGTAGTCGAGTGGCGGGACGATATTCGCCGATCTCTAACAATCGTCCACATCGTCACTCGCGACCAAAAAGGGCTGTTCGAAAAACTTGCTGGATCCTTTGCCATCGCAGGACTGAATATACTGGGCTCACGTGCATTCACACGATCCGACAACATTGCGATAGACGTCTTTTTCGTAGAGAAAGACGAAGGTGCTGCAAAGATGAAGGACGAAGACGTTCGCACCATCTTCGAAAACACGCTCAAGGAGGTGCTCTCCGGCGAAATTTCAACAGAAGCCTTAATCCGCGAAAGAAGACGGAAACTCGACACAAGAGCACCGTTCGCCCATCAAGACAGACTCGGAGCCAATATTGCCCCGAACGTCGACGTTTATCGCGACGTACTGGTCGATCGAACCATCGTCGAAGTGAGGGCTGCCGATCAACTCGGACTCCTGCACCTAATCGCCAAGGCCATCGCCGACTGCGGTCTTAGTATTGCATTCGCTCGCATAGCGACCGAACACGGGGTGGCCAACGACGTATTTCACGTCGAAACCGCAGACCCCGAAGAAACCTTTTTGCCCTCCCGATACCTCGAGCTTCGCGAACGCCTAGGACAAGACCTTTCCGCAGGCAAGTATCACATGGAAGTTTAACTCGTCCGCCCATCCTCGACGAACGAGCGTTGGAGAGTACGTTTCTTTAAGAAAAGCTTTTAGCTCATCGCCTAATCAATCAAGGGCAAGATGAGACGAAAAGTCGTTCCTTGTTCACTTGATTCCAAGAGTTCAAGATCGCCTTCATGGCTTTTCAGGATTCGTTTGGAGATAGCCAAGCCCAAGCCCATCCCCTCCTTGCGACCGGTCAAGAAGGATTCGAAAATGCGGTCCCGCAACTCCTCGGGTATGCCGCCACCCGAATCCCGCACGCAAATGGCCACCCGGCGTCCTTCCCTCTTCTCCACGGCGATGGAAAGCAAACCACCGTCAGGCATTGCGGCCAAGGCGTTCAGAATCAAGTTTAGCAAAGCCTGTTGAAGTTGTCCCTTATCGGCCATAACCACCAGATCCATCGGTGAATCCTCCAAACGCATCTCGACTTTGGCGCGGGCCAACTTCAGGCGAACCAAACGAACAACGTCGTCCAACAACTCGCTAATCGACAATTCGAGACGAATGGACTCCCGATCCTTGCCAAAGTCTAAGATTCTGCCTGCGATTTGTTCCAGATGATTAAGCTTTTCGCGAATAACCTCCAGATCTTTCTCCGTCTCTTCCTCCGATGTTGCACCGGACTTTATCGAATCGAACAACAGTCGCAAAACCATTAGAGGATTCCGGATTTCGTGAGCAATTTCCGCCGCAAGCATACCCAAAGTCGTCAAGCGCTCGCTCTTTCGCAAACTCTCCTCCGTATCGAATACACGCCCGTACAACCGAGCATTTTCGATGGCGATGGCTCCGAGGTCAGCCAATGCACGGGCCAGCAATCGTTCATCATCGTTGAATCGGTAAGGCTTGTCCACATACAACGCCAACACGCCTATTGCCTCGTTTTCGTAAACCAATGGCGTAGCCAGCATCGAGTGCAATTTTTCCTCCCGAATCAAATGAATGAAGTGGTGTTCCTCTGTGCGAAGCAAGTCTCTGGTCTGAATCTGCTTGAGGCCACGCACGGCCGACCCCAAAGCACTCTCTGCGGGCCTCAAAGTCTCTTCGACATCAAGAACGCCATTCGGTCCACGCAAAGAATGTAACCGCAACAAATCCTCGTCCGCATGATAAAGAAACAAAGCTGAAAACCGGCACTCCATCAACTCAAGGGCTTCCCTCGCAATGGAACGCAACACCTCCTCCACTTCCCGCTTGTCCGCCATAGCCTGCCCAACGCCCACCAAAGACTGCAATTGCCCCGCCTTATGTCGCAACTGCCTGATGAGCCACATATTTTGCAGGACACGGCTCGCTTCATTGGCAATAAGAACGAGAAGACGGAGATCATCCTCATCGAAATCATTCTGGCGAAATGAATCCACGTTCAAGGCCCCGATCGTGCGCCCTCTCTCTCGGATAGGCGCGGCCATTTCAGACTTCACTCGAGAATCCAGAGAAAAATAACGCGACTCTTCGTCAACGTTCGGGACAAGCAAAGGCTCGCCATGCAAGGCCACCCACCCCGTGATGCCGTGCCCCAAAGGCAATTCAAAACCACGGGCATCTTCCGACAAACCTCGTTCGACCTCGATCAACAGTTGATCGGAATCCGCATTAATCAAGGCAATCGATGCCGACCCCGCGTTGAATGTCCGCATCACCTCATCAATGATTCCTTCCAGCGCAATCTCAGGATCCTCGGAATTCCCTGCCAGCGAACTGACGCGGTAAAGGGCATCCAACGCCCTTCGACCCTTTGCTACAGCATTTCCTTCCTCCGAACTCATTGAAAGAGCAACTACACCATACCCCAACGAGGTCACAACC
>CALBIN010000525.1 GCA_937893275.1 uncultured Opitutia bacterium
GACGGATAAAAGCTTCTCTAGGGTAATAAGCGACAAGCAATCCTGCCTCTTTCTTGAAATTTGATTTATATTCATCACATGCTCGGTGGCGCCAGCCAAATTCCTGCGACTAGGAGAGCGGCTCCAAGGAAACGCCTAACGAGCACTCCTTTTGGGGCTCTCCCCTCGCTGATTCCTATGAAGGCTCCGAACCAAACTACGAAAAGAATGCTCCATAGACCGCGGGAAGCGTAGAAGACGTTAGCCTCGGTGGGTACGTCGAAAAAGCCGATGGCGATTGACATAAGCATAGCTTGAAGGGCCATAGGGATACTGCCCAGCAAGAGCCATTTGTCGGCTTCTTTCCGCCAGCCGAGAAAGCGTCC
Organism: uncultured Opitutia bacterium; assembly: GCA_937893275.1. Classification (GTDB taxonomy): domain Bacteria; phylum Verrucomicrobiota; class Verrucomicrobiia; order Opitutales; family Seribacteraceae. The sequence continues at coordinate 366 of CALBIN010000525.1, forward strand.
CTTGCTGAAGGGTAAGAGAAAGAATGAGAGGAGGCCAACCGTCGCTACCATCACAAAGAGCAAGTGAAAGGGGTCGGCGGTCTTGGCGAATTGCGGGACGAGCGCGTCAGTGAGGCCGAATCCGGCTGCGGTTATGATGGCGAGACCGAGGCCGATCAGTGATGGCCGATAATTCTTTGCGGGCCAACCAAGGAGACCTACGGCGATTCCTGCGAGTCCGGCTGCCCACCAAGTTTCAGATGGCAGGGTATCCTTGAAGCCGAGAAGAACAAGGAACACGGCGACGAAGAGTGATTTCGATCCAAGGATGGGCGTGATTACGGAAGCTTCGCCACGACGCAAGGCGAGGAAGCAGGCCGTCTGCGAGGCGAAGAATAGGACACCGATGAGGAAACCGTTTTGAAGAGTCGAATAAGTGAAAGCTTGTTCCGCTAGGAAAGGGTAGGGAATGAAAATGAGGGTAATGAGCCAGTTCGAGTAGGCCAAGGAACGAAAAGTGCCCGCACCCGCATCCAGAGCTCTCTTGCAGAAAAGGGCGGAAATCCCGTAAAGGGCTCCCGCGGCGAAGGCCAGCAGGAGTGGAGTCATGAATCGAGAGGCGACTCCCTCAATTGGGAACCTGCAAAAGTCTGGGCGAAGCTTTCTCTACTAAACCCGCCTCGCGTTGACCTTTTCCGGGTCTGCCCACGTCGCCTAGTTCAGCGCGAGCCTTTTCGGCGAGGGCTAGAAGGCGCTTCACCACTTCCGGCTGATCGGACGAGACGTCGGTCGATTCTCCGACGTCGTTCTCCAGGTCAAAAAGTTGTTGTGGCTTTTTTTCTTCCGGTTTCCCCCAGTTTCTCTTCTTGCTGTCTAGGGCGAGATGAAGCTTCCATTTTCCGGACCTTACGCACTGGAGCTGGTCCATTTGGTAATAGTAGAATGCCTCGTGCTTGGACTTGGCCTTTTTTTCGCCAAGCAGAATATTGCTCGCGTCATGCCCGTCGATTGTCTTTTCGGGCAAGGAGACTCCGGCTAGCTTGGCAAAGGTGGGAAGGAGGTCGAGAGTGGAAAGGATCTCGGAACTTTCGGAACCTTCGGGAATCTTACCCGGCCATCTCACCACACAGGGTACGCGTTGCCCGCCTTCCCAAGTTTGGCCTTTTTGTCCGCGCAAGGGATAGTTGCTGCCCTTTTGCTGTGAACCGTTGTCCGAGGTGAATAGAACCAAAGTGTGTTCATCCACTCCCGTGTCTTTGAGAGCCTTGAGTATTTCCCCAGTTGACCAGTCGATCTCCTCAATCGTGTCCCCATAGCGACCACGTTCGGATTTGCCTTTGAATCGCGAGCTGGCGAAAAGCGGGACATGGGGAAAAGTATGCGGCAGATAAACAAGGAACGGCTTGTCCTTATTCTTGTAGATGAAGCTGACTACTTCCTTGGTGTAGCGGGGGGTGAGCATTGGTTGGTCGACGGGAGACTCGATCACTCTTTCATTTCTAAGAAGGGGCAACGGCACCTCTTTGCGATTCATATCGTTCGAGTATGGAATGCCGAAGTATGAGTCGAAGCCCTGCTTGTGGGGCAGGAAGTTCGGGTGATCGCCCACATGCCATTTTCCCACGCAGATGGTGGCGTAGTCTTTGGCCTTCAACGTTTCCGCTATTGTCGTTTCCTCCGGGTTCAATCCCTTTCTGTCGGCAGGAAACAAAACGCAGAGGTTGTTGTGGTTTACGTGCATGTTCACGCGGCGGGGATAGCATCCTGTAAGCAAACTGGATCGCGATGGAGAGCACACGCTGCAGGTGGAGTAGAAACTCGTCAGGCGCATCCCCTCCGCCGCCATGCGATCGATATTGGGAGTCTTGATCTGCTTGGCGCCAAAGCATCCGAGATCGGCATAGCCCAAGTCGTCGCAGAAGATGACCACGAAATTGGGAGGTCTGTCCTCGGCGCTTACCACGATCGGCAGCAACCAAGCGAAACAGAATGAAAAGAAACGAACAATCTTCAT
>CALBIN010000526.1 GCA_937893275.1 uncultured Opitutia bacterium
GCTCGATTGGGGAGAAGATCGCCGAGGACAATTTCATGGTAAACCTCGACCGCAACCCCTCCATTGACGAGCATCTCGCAATAAAGGAAGCCATCAGGGAATTGAATGATTTCGTGGAAGTGGTGGAACCCGACTACTATGTTTACGCCATCAAGACGCCCAACGACTCACGTCTGCTCGAGCTTTGGGGCATGCACAACACCGGCCAAACCGGGGGCACGAACGACAAGGACATTGACGGTCCCGAGGCCTGGGAGCTCCAAACCGGCAGTAAGGACGTACTCGTTGGGGTCATCGACACGGGAATCGATCGCAACCACGAGGACTTGCATGCAAACATGTGGACCAACCCCAACGAAATTCCGGGCAATGGCAAGGACGACGACGGCAACGGATACGTCGATGACGTTCACGGCTGGGACTTTCACAACAACGACAACAACCCGCACGACGACAACGCACACGGCACACACTGCGCCGGAACCATCGGCGGAAACGGCAACAACGGCAAAGGCGTGGTCGGCGTATGCTGGAACGTTTCCATGGTCGGCATCAAGTTTCTCGGCAGATCCGGCGGCGGTTATCTCTCCGATGGGGTGAAGTCAATTTCCTACGCCACCAAGATCGGGGTGCGCGTGACCTCCAATTCCTGGGGAGGCGGCGGTTATTCCTCCTCCATGAAGAAAGCGATCGACGAGGCTGCGAAAAAGGGAATTGGGTTCGTCGCCGCCGCCGGAAACCATTCGGGCAACAACGACAAGTATCCCAGCTACCCCGCGTCCTACGACTCCGAAAACGTAATTTCCGTAGGGGCCCACGATCACAAGGGCAAGAGCGCCTACTTCTCCTGCTACGGCAAAACTAGCGTCGACTTGTTCGCCCCCGGAGTCAACGTCTTGAGCTCCACTCCGGGGAACCGCTATGCCAGCTACAACGGGACTTCAATGGCCACCCCTCATGTAGCGGGAGCCTATGCCCTCGTCCTCTCCGCCAACCCCGGCTGGAAAGTGTCCCAAGTCAAGGATGCCCTAATGAATGGCGTAGACTCCGAGGAATCCCTCAAGGAAAAATGCCTGACCGGCGGGCGCCTCAACGTCTTTCAGGCCCTTTCGAACGAGCCTCCCAAGAAAAAGTTGATTGCGGCAAGCCCCGCAAGTTTGGACTTCGGCAAGGTTCGTCTCGGAGAATCCAAAACCCTGGAACTGCTCATATCCAATCCCGGCACCGACGAGACCACGATCACGGAAACCACCCTCTCGAAAAAGATCACGAGGCCCGAGAATCTCATCGGGCACTGGACCTTCGACGAGGGTTCGGGAACCACGGCAGCCAACACGGGAACAAGGGGAAACACCTATAAGGCAACGCTACTTTCAGGAGCTACTTTCTCCACCAAGGAAAAAAAGCGGGGGGCAGGATCCTTACATATTCCGACAACCCAAACAAGTGCGCAGGCCCGAGTGGGAAACCCGTTGAAGCTTGGCAACGGTTCCTACAGGGGGGAAACCTTCTCCATTTCCGCTTGGTTCAAGAAGCTGTATCCGAACCACTACTGGCGAACCCTTTCTCGGGGTTCATCATACGGACATCACTTGATTGTAGGCTATAGGAACGACAGCGTCGGGGTCTACGCAAACGGCAACGGCGATTGGCGGGACTCGGGCGAGTTCGACATGCCGGCAAAGAATTTCCAAGACAACTGGAACCACATCGTAGCTGTCTCGAACAAAACGACCAACCGAACCCAATTCTACCTCAATGGCCTATACAAAGGAGATTCGGACCGGGCAACGGGACAAAACATTTACGCCATTGGGAACTACCATGGAGGCAACCAGCGCTTTGCGGAATACCTGGACGACTTCCGCGTATACGACGTCACCCTTTCCGCCGAGGAAGTGAAAGGCATTTTCAACGAGGAGAAGGCCGACACGCCCTTCCGGTTCTCGCTGCAGACGCCCGTCAAGCTGGCTCCGGGCAAAGGAGTCAAGGCGACGGTAACCTTCTCGGGGGCCGAAAAGGGCAAGCACGCGGGGAATCTCCTGATCGTGAGCGACGCCACCAACAACCCCGCCCTGAACGTTCCCCTCTCGGTCGAGGTCACCGCCTTTCCCAAGCTGGTCCTGTCGGAGGACAGCCTCCACTTCGGGTTGAACCAGGACGAGATCGAGGAAAAGCCACTCACCCTGTCCAACGTGGGTGACG
>CALBIN010000527.1 GCA_937893275.1 uncultured Opitutia bacterium
GAGTCACCAACTACCTTCGCGATCAAGCCTTTGACGAGCGCAGAGGGGGCTTTGGCTATCAAGGGAAGGGCTATACCATTGCCTGCACTTCCGGGGGTGTCTATGCCGCCCAGCTTGCAGGTCACCGGGAAACCGAATGGGTTTCGGCCGCCCTCAATACCTTGGAGAACGATCCGAAAATGTTCTCGCGCAAAGACAACGGGCATTTCTATTATTCCCATTATTATGCGATGCAAGCGATGGTTCAGGCCGGCGAGGACCGCTACGCCAAATGGTATCCCAAGATTCGAGACTCTCTTATTTCCCTGCAGCAACCCAATGGGTCGTGGCAGGAAAAGGAGAAGGATTACCCTCATAAAACGCCCATGGCCATTATCATACTAGGTACTCCGAATCGGTATATTCCGGTTTATCAACGGTAAAGAGCTGGAAAAATGTTCTATTTTCTCATTCGTTTCAAACGCCCTCGGGAATCCGTCCTCCTTATTTTCCTGTCGGTTTTGTCCTGCGGTCTGTCGGCAACCCTCAAAAAGAGCGGCAATCACCTATTTGTTCTATCCGGTCAGTCGAATATGACCGGTGGATTAAAAGCGGGCTTCGACAAAACGGTTGAAGATACCTTTGGCAAAAACAAGGTCGTGGTTGTTCATCATAGCAAGTCGGGCCGTGGAATCCGCTTTTGGGACAAGGATTATGAGTTTCCCGAAAACTACCGTTTTCCTGGCAAGGGGGTCCCTTCGGAACGAACCAAGTTGCAGCACGGTCAGGAATACGGGCCCTTGATCGAGAAAGCCCGGGAAGCCTATGAAGGCAAACCGTTTGATACCGTCACCTTCGTTTGGATGCAGGGAGAGTCGGACGGGGGACGCGGGTTGGCTCCTGCCTACGAAAAGAGCTTTCTGAGGTTGTTGGGTCGAATAAAAAAAGACTTAGGGAGAAAAGACGTGGCCTTTGTGATTGGACGGATCAATGACTCACATATGAGTGATCCCAATTGGACAGCCATGCGAAAAGTCCTGGTCAAACTTGCTGAGGACGCCGAACATGGAGAGTGGATCGATACCGACGATCTCAGCGAGACTGAACAAGGCGTGCATTTCCCGAAAGAGAGTTACCCAATCCTTGGCAGTCGCTTCGCGCAAAAGGCCATCACCTTGATCCGCAAGAAATCTGAAAGAAAGTAAATGAAAAGAAGAGGAATCAAAATGAAAACACCCTGCCCTTCCATTCGTCTGTTGCTCGGACTCATCGTAGCCATTGCGAGTTTGCCCCTTTCTTCCCCGGCTCGACAAAAAGGTCCTGAGCCGGTACTGACCGACCGTGGCAAGGTCTTGGAGAAAGAATACTCCGACCAACTTGATGCGATAAGCAAAGAGATTTCGACTGCCTTGCCTGTGATCGACGCCCAAAAGAAAGAAGCCTTTGAAGCCGCCCGGGCTGAGCTGGGTGCGCTCAAAGCTCCACGCGAGGATGATCCCGAAGCAGTGCACAAGGCATACCATGTGGCCAAACCGCTTGCCGAGGCCAAGGCCCTTGATAGCGCTCGGCCACTGATCGCCGACTCCGAGAAATTGCTCGGCGGTGACGATTTGGACGGCAAACTGATGAAAGGTGCGATCCTTCGTCACGGAACCCCGGCGGGTTTGGCCGAGTTCGCCCAACAGAGCGACGAAAATAAAGCTCTGCTCGACATGCTCTTCGCCGACGAGGCTCTCATGAAACAAATTCTTACCTCGGGTGGCGCCAATGGTGGCGAGTATGGCGAAGCCATGCAGGTCTATCATGCCATTCTCGAGGCAAGCGAACTGGCCCGTAAGCCGGGTATCCTGCAACGCCTCGCTTTGGGTACCGCTATCCATCAACCTTGGTTGGACGAGAATAACAAGGGCAGCGTGAACGGTATTGTCTTTACCGACCACCGAACCCCGGACGGCCAGGTCGCGCGTTACCAGCATTATGAAAGGGCTTACCTCGCCAAAGAGCTGGATCCGCAATTCAAGGATTTCAACGCCTGGGAATGTCGGTTCATCACGAACGATCCATACACCAATGAAGAACTCACTTGGGTGCGTTCCATGCTCCGCCAGTTCCGCCCGGATCACATCACCAATCCCGATCAGAAGTGGCGTTACACACGGGTAGTCAAAAGCGACCTTCCCTACTGCAGTACCCGACATGATGACTCCCTTGGCATGCCACAGCAACAAGCCCTCGCCTTGGGCGGTATTTGCGGACGCCGTGCATTTTTCGGCCGGTTTGTTACCCGGGCATTCGGAATACCGGCGAGGCGTTCGACCCAAACAGGTCACGCCGCAATGAATCGCTGGACGCCAGACGGCTGGGTGGTTAATTTTGGAGCATGGTGGTCAATGAACTGGTGCGGTCCTCAGGGCGGGCTCGACTTCTACTTGGATTCCCGTGCACGCGAATTCGAAGAGGACTACTTGCAAGTTCTCAGGGCCCAATGGATCGGAGATGCATTGGGACAGGAAGACGTAAGCCTTCGACAATACGCTCAGGGTGGTGGGTTCTGGGACGGTTTGGCATTCTACATCAAGCGGGCCGTCGTTGAAGATGCCAATCTTGAGCAGGAAGCTGCGGACGCCGAATTGGCAACCCTCTCCGCGGAAGAAGCCCGTCTGCTTGGTGAGTCGGACGAGGTTTTGGGCGATGGGGAGATTCAGGAGATTGAAATCCCCGAGGAGGACAAAAAGATTATAATTGCCGGGGACGGGACGATGACTGTTCCTGCGGTTGCCTGTACGGGGCCGAGGAACAACACCGACAAGGTCGTGTTCCTGGACAGCTGGGACGGTGGGATGCAGATCCACTATCAGCGTCTGGGCAACCGCCCCGAGCTTTTAAAGTATACGGTGGAGTCTCCGGCGGCGGGGAAATACGAAATGACCATGAAGGTCTGTACGGTTTCCAAGCCGGCTCCCGTCATCGCCCGTCTTAACAGGCGTACGCTGGTCAACAAGACGCTTCCCTATACTAAGGGCGATTGGCAACGAACAGAGGCGGAGGTCATTGAGTTGAGGGAGGGAAGAAACACGATTCAACTCACTTTCAGGGCTCCGAACCGGGGGGTAAGCATCAAGGATTTTGAGCTCAAGCCCGTAAAATGACCAACCCCTCGAAAGGACTTAGCAGGAGCTTGAACTCATGAAGAGAATTACCCGATTCGTTCCCTTGCTTGCTTGGATTGGCTCTAGTTTGTTGAGCATACCCCTGCTTGGACAAAATTCGGTTGAAGGAATCCCAGGCGGCGAGATCAAGGAACTCGACGCCAAGCGGATCGAAGCCGGTAAAGCAGCTTCCGCCGCCAGAAAGAAACTTGCGATTCGTCGTGTGATTCGTGAAGCCGAGGCTCTGATCAAAAAGCATTCGTCCTCACGCAATCGTTACGAAGTCCTGAGCATTCTTTTTCGAAGTCAGCAGATGCTTGTCGGTCTTGATAAGTCTTCGACGAACCGAAAGGCCTTTCTGGCGACCTGCGAAAAGCTTGCGTCCGCCCCCAACGAATATGCGTCTCTGCGCCTCGATGCCGATCTCTTGCTCACGCAAGCCGAGTCAGCGCGTAAGGGCGGGGACTCGCACGCACGCTCCAACGCTCTTCGTCCCTTGGTCGATCGTTATCGGGATACCGAGGTCGAAGCAAAAGTGATCCGCATCGCAATGATCATGGCACTTGAGTTCGGGAACAATACACTGGTTAATGACCTACGAAAGGTGATCGCCGAGCGGATGCCAGGTAACCTGGATCTCATTAATTTCCAGCGCGACAAGTTGGCGGGACAAGTTTTCGGTGCTCCGTTTATTGGTAGCTTCGAATGGGGGGATGGAAAGGCGGCGAGGTTCCCGATGGATTTTTTAGGTACGACCACCGCAGTCTATTTCTGGTCCAAAGAAGAGGGAGGACTGGAGGATCTGAAGGAATTGGCCGAGGCTTGGAAAACTAACGTTTCGGATTCCGAGGTCGCAGCTGCGGGCCGGTTTCGTTTCGTTAGCGTAAACTTGGACGATCTGCCTGATGCGGGCGAGAGCATCCTTAGCAGTCACGGGCTCGACTGGCCCGCCTTGCGCATGGAAGGAGGAAAGGAGAACCCGATTTACAAGGCATACTGTCGTTTTCACCCGCGGGTATTGAGAATCAGCCCGACCGGCTATGCCGCGATGTTCTTGACCAGCAGCCGAGCCGGCAGGGGTTATGAGCGTAATCTGCAATCCTGGCTAGCCCGTCAATGGACGAGGGCGGACTATAACAGTCATCTTCAATCTATCTTTGCGGGCGAATTTCTGATCATCCCAACCGAAGATTCCTTTGATCCTGCCGCTCCCCCCGAGT
>CALBIN010000528.1 GCA_937893275.1 uncultured Opitutia bacterium
GCGCAATCGAGTAATTTTGCAGCTAACCCAAAGCGAAGATTTCTGAAAGAGTGGTTAACTTCGGAGATGTTGGCATATTCAAGTAGGATTGAAATAACGAGCAGGGCGGTTGGCATAATGTCGGCTCGCTCTATGGGGAGTGGAGGAAATCGCTTAACGCGCTGATCAATAGTCAACGATGCGGATTCCGTTAAAAAGCCTGCCAAGTCAGAAGAAGAGAGAATTCCGCATTCATCAAAAGAGATATTTTTAGCTTCGGAAAAAACCGCTCGAGCTGTTGCGAATACCCCCCCGGTCGCGACCATGAAAGATGGAGAAGGAGGAAATGAAAAACCACTGGAAGAAAGAGTTTGATGAACATGAGCGGCAATCACATCCATCTCCGACTGAAGAGAAGGCGCACGCGCATTGCTCACGAATCGTGTGGCAAGACGTACAGCACCCAGTGGAAGACTGATCGTGGCTCGAACGATTCGATTCTCGACGCGGATGAGCTCCAAACTTCCTCCCCCAAGATCACAAACAAGATAGTTCGACTGACTGGACAACGAACTGTCTGTGGCAACTCCCAAGGCAATGCCGACCGCTTCTTCGTCGCCTGAAATAATATCCAATTCATAACCTGTAACCTCGCGGACTCTTTCTGCAAAAAGCTTACCGTTAACAGAGTCACGTACGAGACCTGTTGCCACGATGCGTATGTGAGCAGGTTCGCATGGGAGCGATTCTTGAATTAGTCTCTCTATTGCTTCTAGTCCCGCATGCATGCCGTCCACAGTCAGCAAAAGCCCGCCGGCCGAATGTTGGCTCTCAATACGAGTAGCATCACTCTTTTCGTGCAGAACTTTCAAATCGCCCCGCGAGGACAACTCAGCTACGAGCAACTTTATTGTGTTGCTCCCTACGTCTACAACAGCAACGGACTTTCCTGATTCGACCGACCTTTCTCGCGTCATCTGGTCATAGGAGAGACCATATGCCGACTATAGTCAGTCGGCTAAAGGACATAACCTTCGGGTCCTACCACCAATACAAATTCGCCTTTGCCGCTCTTCTCGGCAAAAGAAGTCTTCAGGTCTGAGATTTTTCCTATATTAAAAGTCTCATGGATTTTCGTGATTTCTCGGGCAATGCACAGGTTTCGGTCAGGTCCCAAAACCTTTTCCATATCAGCCAAAGCTTTTTCCACTCGATACTTGGATTCGTAAATGATTAGAGATCCGGCGAAACCTTTCCACTGCTCAAGAACTTTGCATCGTCCGGCACTTTTGTTGGGAAGGAAACCAAGGTAAAGGAACTTGTCGGTCGGTAACCCGGATACTGCGAGGGCAGTTATCGCCGCATTCGGACCGGGAACGGGAACGACGGGTAACTTGCGGCGGCGGCATTCCCTCACCAAACGAAAACCAGGATCTGAAATTGCCGGAAAACCTGCATCAGACACGAGTCCTATCTTTTCACCACGCTCGATCCGATCCGCTAACTCGGGAGCTTTCCGACGCTCGTTTTCCTCCCTGTAGGAAGTGGTCGGAACTTTGGCTCCAATATGAGCGAGCAGTTTCGCAGTTACGCGAGTGTCCTCGCACGCGATCAAGTCGCATGCTTCCAAAGTTTCTTTAGCTCGGAGTGAAAGATCAGCAAGGTTGCCAATGGGAGTAGCAATCAGATAAAGCAAGCCAGCACTTGAACTCTCGTCCCCTTTATTCACAAGGGAGAATGTGCAATTATTGACTTAGCGACGGAATCCGCCTTTGTCGAAACCACCAGGAAGACTGTACTCCCAATTGGCGGGTCGCCCCTGAGGCATTCGAGAATCGTCCGGAGTAGCCGTAAAGCAACCAGCAGTGGCAAGAATTATACCTGACAGAACAAATAAAGCCGTGAGTTTTTTTCTCATTGTCTGAATGATTGCCAGCAAGAAAATCTTATAAGGTTTTGCCGGAATGCGGGACAACCTGTATGATGTCGCCGGGACGGAGGCGCGAAGGATTTCCAAAACGTGGAAGTATATATGACAGCGAATAATTCGTTGCCGAGCTTTGAACTTTTATTCGAGCGGCAGCTTCCTGCGCCTTGTAGATCGTCCAAATACCTCCTCGGGAAATTCCTTTTTCCGATCCAACCGGAAGCATAAGCATTCCAGAACCCTTATCAATAC
>CALBIN010000529.1 GCA_937893275.1 uncultured Opitutia bacterium
AAAGGCCAGCCCACGCCCTCGACGGTTCATGCATTCGAAGACCGCATATACTTTTGGCGCTACGACAGCGGAGACATTGGCTGCATCGACGTAAAAACCGGCAAGTCCGTATTGGTCGAGGCTCCGATCCAAGTATTGGCCGACAAAACCGTATGGAACAAGGTCGACTTTCAGTTCACCAAGGGAATCCTCAACTCCCGCGACTTCGGCGTGAACAAACGGGTGGGTTCGGTGCGCGGCATCCAACGCGGCGGGTTCGGCCACACCAACCCGGCCTACCCCGTTCGCCATGGGGACAAGCTCTACTGGCAAGGCGGCGCCGGCGTGCTCTACGTCATCGACCTGAACAAGCCCTTTTCACCGGACGTATTGAGCTGGGTGGCAACGGATCCCGTAGGCGCATCATGGACCTTCGGCGAGCCCGCCATCGATGAGACGGGCATCTACGTGCGCTCCCAAAGGGACTTGGTCCGAATCACTCCTTAAGCAAGCAGGTCCTTGACCACCCGCGATGGATCCACACCGGTGAGGCCCAAGTCCAAGCCCTTGAACTTGTACTTGAACTTTTGGTGGTCGATGCCGAGTAGGTGCAAAATGGTGGCGTGCAAGTCGCGCACGTGAACGGGGTCCTCGGCGACGTGATAGCCGAACTCATCGGTGTCCCCGTAGGTCAATCCGGGTTTCGTTCCGCCGCCTGCCATCCACATGGTGAATCCGTGCGGATGGTGGTCGCGCCCGTAGGTCTTGCCCGACACCTGGGCGACAGGCGTACGCCCGAACTCCCCGCCCCAGATGACCAAGGTGTCCTCGAGCAGGCCCCGTTGCTTCAAGTCCTTGATCAAGGCGGTGATCGGCCGGTCAGCCGCTCCGCACTGCCTCTTGTGCTCGTGCTCGATATGGGTATGGGAATCCCAACCGCGGTCATAGAGCTGGACGAAGCGCACCCCGCGCTCTACCAAGCACCGGGCAAGCAGGCAATTGTTGGCAAAGGACGGTTTGCCGGGGTTGGCTCCATAGAGGCCAAGGGTGCTTTTCGACTCCTTCGACAAGTCGGTCAACTCCGGCACGCTGCTCTGCATGCGGTAGGCCATTTCGTAGGAGGCGACGCGGGACAGGATCTCCGGGTCGTTGACCTCTTCGTGGTGGCGCTTGTTCATCCAGTTGATGAGATCGAGCTGCTTACGCCGGCGGTTGCGGTCGACGCCCTTGGGGTTGGTCAAATGCAGGACCGGTTCGGGACCCTTCAGAAAAGGAACGCCCTGGTGCCTGGAATCGAGAAACCCATTCCCCCAGAAACTTTGCAGCAGAGGCTGTCCGTCATCGGAGCCCGAGGTCAGGACGACGTATCCGGGCAGATTGCTGTTTTCGGAACCCAAGCCGTAGGAAAGCCATGCCCCCAAGGTCGGGCGGCCAAACAACTGCGTTCCGCAATTCATCATGTTGACCCCCGGGTCATGCACGTTGGTGGTCGTCTTCATCGAGCGGATCACGGTCAAGTCATCCGCCACCGTGGCGAGGTGCGGCAAAAGCTCGGACATGATGATGCCGGACTGCCCGCGGGGAGCGAATGAGTAAGGTGAACCCTTGAGGCTCGGCGTGCCCCGGATGAGGGCGAAACTCTGGTGGTCCTTGAGCAGGTGCGGCGGAATCTTCTTTCCGTCCATTTCGTTGAGCAAGGGCTTGGGGTCGAACAGGTCGACATGCGAGGGACCGCCCGCCATGAAGAGGAAAATCACCCGCTTCGCACGGGGCGGAAAATGCAACCTGAGAAGCGCGCTCACATCTCCTTCCAAACCATCCGCATGGCCTTCGGACTGGAGCAGACTGGCCAAGGCAATGGAGCCCAACCCCATCGCCGAATCCTTCAGGAAGGTTCGACGGGCAATGGCCTGCAAGGCAGACTGACCTGCAATGAGATCACTCATGGACGGGTAACCGTTTCATCAAGATTGAGGAGCGCTCCGCAGACCAAGGCCCAAGCTTGTTCCTCGTTCAATTCCTCCCGCTGAAGCTTGAGGAAGGAAAGGAACTGCTTTCGTTCCGCAGGATCCGGTGGTCGGCCCAAGGCGAGACGGAAAGCACGCTCCATTCGCTGGGCGTCCGTGCCCTCCACTTCAGCCAGCAGACGGGCGGCAAAGGCGGAAGCAGCCTCGGTGAAAATGGGATCGTTCAAGAGGACCAGCGCCTGGGTCGGCACGTTCGCGACGTCGCGCCTGACGACGCAATTGTCGCGGGCCGGGGCATTCAATATTTCCAAGGAGGGGTGCAGGGCCATCCGCCGCCAGTAGGCATACATGGTCCGTCGATGACGGTCATCGCCCTTGCTGTTGGTCCACTTCCCAGGCAGCGCCCGTTGTTGCCAATAGTTCGCGGGATGCACCGGGTACACCGGCGGGCCACCGACTTTTCTTACCAAGAGACCACTCACGGCGAGGGCCTGGTCACGGATTTGTTCGGCCGGCAAGCGGACGCGGGGCATGTGCCCGAGCAAGAGGTTTTCGGGATCACGCTCGAAGGCATCGGACGGGACGCGGGCGGACTGGCGATAGGTAGCCGAGCTAACGATCAGTCGGTGCATGTGCTTCATGTCCCACCCGCTCTCGACGAACTCGGTCGCCAGCCAATCGAGCAAGCGAGGGTGACTGGGAGGCGTCCCTTGGGCCCCGAAATCATCCGGGGTGCGGACTAAGCCATACCCGAAATAGCTTTGCCAAAAACGATTCACAACCACCCGGGCGACCAAGGGGTTCTTGCCCCCCACCAACCAACGGGCGAATTCCAAGCGGTTACCCGGTCGGAAGCTCTTGGGGACGGCGAACAACTCGGGAACAGCCGGAGATACTTGAGCTCCCTTGTCCAGAAAACTTCCGCGAACATGAATGAAGGTGTCACGCGGTTTTGCTCGCTCACGCATCACGGGCACGGCGTCCACCATCTTTGGGGAACCCTTTTGGTCATCCAGTTTACGAAGCGCGGTCTGCAGGGCAGCGACCTTCTTGCCCGCTGCCCCGATGGAGAGCTGATCACCCACGGCCCGACCGCTGAGGCGAACCTCGCTCAGTTCGCCCTCGAAGCGGTAGGCATTTGCCTTCGGGCTGTTGTTGTATCCCGCGCCAATGGCAAGTGGCCTACTGGACTTAGCGATGAAAACCGGTGGGGAACCGCTTATCTTGGCTGCCTTGTCCTCGATGCCATCGATAAACAAGCGAACGGACTTGCCAGCAACGAACTCAACCGCCACCAGGTGCTCCCTGCCGTCGTTTACAGGTTGGCTTCCGTACACGGTGATGCCGTTGAAAGATTCGGCCCGCGAGGAGACCCAGAAGAACAAGTGCCCGGGCACACTGCCCTTGTCCCCTTCCCCACCGATGCCAAAGACGTAGCCGCGCTGCTTGCCCCGCCAGTCGTACTTCGAAACGAGGTCGGCCACGGGTTGACTGGTGCGTATTTTAGCGGAGATGGTGAGATCGCCGATTAGGGAATACTTTTGTGGATCGGCCACAACGGCATGCCCCTTCCACTTGCCGACGACCTGTTCGACCTTAATCGAGGAAGGTTTCGGCAAGACTTTCCGGGCAAGGGCAAGCTCCTCTTCCAGCCGCTTGCGTTCGGAGGCCATGGCAGGGTCCTGCTTGGGCGGCGGAAGCTTGTACTTCATGGTGGGTCCGCCTTGCCCATGACCCGATCCACTGTGCTCGATGTTGTTGAAGATCGCCAGGATGGAGTAGTAATCGCGCTGGGTGATGGGATCGAACTTATGGTCGTGGCATTGAGCGCAGTCCAAAGTGAGCCCAAACCATACGCGTCCGATCGTGTTGACACGATCAATCACTCCCTTGATCCGATATTCCTCCACCGGGTAGGTCTGCCCCCTGGCTTGCGGGGCATTGCGATGAAAGGCAGTGGCCAAGCGCTGTTCGTCGTTTGTATTGGGAAGCATATCGCCCGCCAGTTGCTCGATGGTGAATTGATCGAATGGTATGTTGCTGTCCATTGCTCGCACCACCCAGTCGCGCCACGGCCAAATCTTGCGCATTTTATCGTCGGCAAAGCCGCGCGTGTCCGCGTAACGAGCCAAGTCCAGCCAATCCTGGGCCCGTCGCTCGGCATAGGCAGTAGTTTTCATCAAGCGGTCAATCACCCGCTCGTAGGCCCCTTCGTTCCTGTCCTGAAGGAAGACATCGACCTCCTCGGGCGTGG
>CALBIN010000530.1 GCA_937893275.1 uncultured Opitutia bacterium
GCCAATTATTCCTGCATGCCAAAGCCGAACTCGCCGAGTTTCGGTTTAAGTTTATAATTTCACCGTTTTGCCTAAAGTGTGACGGGTACCATGCACAAAGAACTGAAAGGAATGTTCGCATGCTTCTTGTCCCTGTCGGGTTTTATTTCTCCGGGGCAAGCCGAAGACGACAATATAAACTGGCCTTCGTTTCGCGGTATTCATGCTGCGGGAATAAGCGAAGGACCAGCCTTACCGAAGAAGTTTGATGGACGGACGGGCGAAGGATTAACCTTCAAAGTCAAGGTCCCCGGCTTGGCCCATTCGAGCCCGATCGTGTGGGGCGAAATGTTGTTTCTGACAACAGCAGTAAGCAGAGAAGCCGGCGCTTCCTTCAAGCCGGGTTTGTACGGTTCGGGTGAGGCGTCAAAGGATCGAACCGTGCACGAGTGGCTGATCATGTGTTACGACAAGCGCACGGGAAAACTGCTCTGGAAAAAAACCGCGACAAAGGGACGACCTAAAGACAAACGCCATGTAAAGGCGACCTATGCCAACTCGACACCGGCAACGGACGGCAAACACGTTGTGGCTTCTTTTGGTTCCGAGGGATTGTTCGCCTACACGGTGGAGGGTGATTTCTTATGGAAGAAGAACTTTGGGCGTCTAGACGTTGGAGCCTACGACCTTCCCAGCTACGAATGGGGTTCCGCCAGTTCGCCTGTAATTCATGAAGGAAAAGTCATCGTCCAATGCGACACGCAGGGTGAATCGTTTCTCACCGCGCTAGACGTCCGCACTGGGCGAACACTCTGGAAAACACCTCGGGACGAGTTGCCTTCATGGGGCACGCCGACAGTGGTGCCGAGCAAGAAGCGGACGCAGGTGGTAGCAAACGGTTCGAACTTTATCCGCGGGTATGAATTCGAAACCGGAAATGAACTTTGGAGATTGGGTGGCAGTTCGAAAATCACAGCCCCCCACGCCAGTCTTCGAGGCAGGGCTCATCATAGTGACAAGTGGACGAGCTCCGGAACGCCCCATCTTCGCGATACGGGAGGAGGCTTTGGGGGACCTTACGCTGAACCCGGGCAAAACCAAGAACGAGTTCGTGGCATGGAGTCACGTTAAGCGCGGACCTTACATGCCGACGCCGCTTATTTATCGAGAAAAGGTATACCTCCTCCACAACGGCGGCATTTTCGCATGCTACGACCTGAAACGCGGAAATGAATTAAGCCGAAGCCGAATCCCACACAAGGCATTTGGATTCAGTGGTTCACCCGTGGCGACGAACGGAAAGATTTATCTTTCAGGCGAAGATGGACTCGTATTCGAGATGAAGGCGGGAGACGAGCCGACACTGCTTGCTGTTCATGAAATGGGCGAACCATTAATGGCTTCTCCGGCTCTTTCGGAAGGCGTGATGTACCTACGAGGACAGAGGCATTTGTTCGCAGTGGGAAAGCATAAGTAGAAAGCGGAAATTGCTCTTTTTTAGTGGTTCTCGATTGCGAAACAATACATTGCCGGCATTTTCTCTCGGGAATGATTAGATGGCGCCCAAAGTTTTCGCGAACTCGGATATTCGCACTGTTAGCAACGATTTCTTGTGCAGTCGTCTCGCTTCAGGGCATGGATGGATTGCGTATACTTAAGGAAAATTGCTTTCGGTGCCATGGTGAGGACAAGCGAAAGGGCGGATTGGTACTAACCTCTCGTGAATTGGCGCTCAAAGGCGGCGACGAGGGCAAGGTGATCGATCTCGAAAAACCCGAGGAAAGCCGAATTTTGAAACTTATTCTGGAAAATGCCGACCCCCATATGCCACCGAAGAAGCAATTAACGGCAAAAGAAATCCAACAAGTTACCGAGTGGCTATCCAATGGAGCAAAATGGGACGCGGAAATATTGGCGGAATTACCGGAAAGGAAAGTGGAAAAGTGGCGGGCGTTGCCGAAGGGATTGCTTCCGGTGGGAGCGTTGGCTACTTCGCCGGACGGGACGAAATTGGCGGTAGGTCGAGGCAAAGCCGTCGAACTGTTCGACTTATCGGAAAAGGATACCAACGGCTCGGGAGTATGGAAAGGACATCAAGATGAGGTACGTTCCTTGGCATGGAATCAAGACGGCAAGCTTTTGGCTTCCGGAGGATTTGGCCGAGTGCTCATTAGGGAAGTAAAAAACGGGAATCGGATTCAAAAAATTGACGACGGTTTGTCGGGCAGAATCACAAGCCTGACTTTTGCAGGGAAGAACGGCGAATGGCTGGTTGTCGCGGACGGCGAACCTACAGTCTCGGGTCGCTTGGTGATTTTCGATACAAAGACTTGGGAGCGAACTGATACGATTCGAGCTCATGGCGATTCCATCTACGGACTTACCACTAGCCCCGATGGGAAACTATTGGCAACTGCAAGCGCGGACAAGTTGGCGAAACTGTGGGAAATTGGTTCGTGGAAGTCAAAAGGAAGCTTGGAAGGCCACACCGAGTACGTAATGGCGGCGGCTTTCTCTCTG
>CALBIN010000531.1 GCA_937893275.1 uncultured Opitutia bacterium
CGAAGCTCGGCTGTTTTTGCGGTGTACTTTTTCGATAGGTGATTCGAGTACAGTTTTTTTCCAAAGAGTTTTTCCTGACTTGATGCTGAGGCACATGAGTAGTCGTTCTCCTGAATCTTCGTCAGCCGAAACTAAAAAGAGCTCGTCGCCCCAAATAATCGGTGAAGCATGTCCCTTACCTGGAATCTTAACTTTCCAATTTACATCCTTTTCGATCGACCACTCAAGCGGAGCTTTTTCGTCTGAAACTACGCCATCCCCAGTTGGTCCACGCCATCCTGGCCATTCGCCTGCGGAGCTGTTCGCCAAAAGGCTTGCGAGGACAATCGTGTTTTTCAAGAACGTCATTCTTCTCACTACGTCGAAGAGTGGGAGGTCGTTTCATTCCTCAAAAATTCGATGTCATGAGAGCAAGATCGGAGGTTGGATAACCGTAGATATCTTGTAGGGTTCCCAAGACACTTTCTTATGTTCATTCGTTCTCTCTTTGTTCTCATTCTCGGTTTTTCCTCCCTTAGTGCGAAAGTCAGTTTCAATGACGAAGTCCGACCTCTACTCTCCAACAGTTGTTACCGCTGTCACGGTCCGGACGAAGAGGATCGTAAGGCCAAGCTACGACTCGACACTCGTGAAGGGGCCACAAAGGATCATAAGGGTTTTACCGCTATTTCGCCCGGAAAAGTCGAGGATAGTGAGTTGATCTATCGAATTGTTACGGACGATGAGGATGAGATGATGCCACCTCCGGGAAAGGGGGCGCGATTTACGAAGGAACAAATTGAACTTTTTAAGCAGTGGATCGAGGAAGGAGCGGAATACGAGGTCCATTGGTCCTATGCAAAGCCTGTTCGAGCTGAGGTTCCTCAGGTTGATGAGACCAAGATGAAGGTTCGTAATCCCATAGACGCCTTTATTCTTAGCCGACTCAGTAAAGAAGAGCTTTCGCCTAGCAAAGAAGCTGACCCTCACACCTTAATTCGACGTGTAGCCCTTGATCTTACCGGGCTTCCGCCTACCAAGGCGGAGGTCGACGAATTTCTCGCTGATGAGAGTGCCAAGGCATACGAGAATCTGGTCAACCGTCTTCTTGCCAAGCCTGCTTTCGGCGAACACTGGGCTCGTATGTGGTTGGATCTTGCTCGTTATGCCGACTCAGCTGGTTATGCGGATGACCCGGGCCGTACGATTTGGGCCTATCGAGATTGGGTTATTCGTGCCTTCAATGAGAACATGCCGTTCGACCAATTTACGATTGACCAAGTTGCTGGCGACCTAGTTCCCACTCCCACTGAAGAGCAACTCATTGCCACCGCTTTCCACCGCAATACTAAGACGAATAACGAAGGTGGAACGAGTGATGAAGAATTCCGTAACGCAGCGGTCGTTGATCGTGTCAATACGACTATGGCGACTTGGATGGGAACTACAGCAGCTTGTGCTCAGTGTCATACCCACAAATATGATCCCATCAGTCATGCTGAGTATTTTCAGATGTTTGCCATTTTCAATCAATCGGAAGACGCCGACCGACGGAATGAAGCTCCAATTATCCAGGTGATGGGTGATCGAAATAAGAAACAAGCGGCTCATATTTCCGCTGAGATCGCAAAGCTGAAGAAGGAAATGGAGCCTGCCAACAAGCTCGATCCTAAGGCCGTTGCTGAATGGGAGGCTGCTTTGAAGGCGAAGGCAGGTCGTTGGTATGTTCTCACGCCAGAAAAAATGACTGCGGTTTCTGGTGCGAATTTCAAGGCGGGTTCTGACGGCTCTATTCTCGTGAGTGGAAAGACTGCCGGAACTGACGATTATACGATTTCCGCTAGTAGTAAGCTGAAAAGAATTACTGCAATTAAGATCGAGGCTCTTGCTCATGATAAGCTAGGAAGCGGGGGGCCAGGTCGGAATGGAAACTTTGTCCTCAACGAAATCGAACTCACTAGTGGTAGGACCAAAGCCGCTTTTTCGAACGCCTCTTCGACTTATGATCAGGACAAATTTGGAGCGGCCTCTGCGATTGATGGCAATGCCGGCAGTGATTCCGGCTGGGCGGTTGGCGGATCGCTGGGTCAGGATCATCATATCGTGATCGAGTTAAATAAACCTCTCGATGGGCGGGATCTCGAACTTAGATTTCTGCAGCGCTATCCAAATCATGCGCTTGGTCGCTTCCGGATTTTGGCAACTGATTCTGCAGGTCCTTCCATGGCGCTTTCCTCCGAGATGATAGCAATCCTTAAAACCTCTCCTGCCAAACGTAGCGCTGCTGAGAAGGCTCAATTAGTTGCTGTTTACCGTAAGACCAATCCCAGCATACTTGCTGTCACCAAGAAGCTCGCGGATCTCGAAAAGCAACTGGCCTCCGTCAAGCCTCTCACCTCGGTTCCCATTATGCGTGACCTGCCTAAGGATAGGCATCGTAAGACCCATATTCAACTTCGTGGGAGCTATTTGAGTCTTGGGGAAGAGGTCGGCCCGGGGGTGCCTCAAGTTTTCGGCTCGCTTCCCAAGGGCTCGAATCCTGACCGACTCGCGATGGCGAAATGGTTGGTGGACCGAGAGAACCCTCTGACTGCCCGTGTAGTCGCCAATCGGTTTTGGGAGAATCTCTTCGGCGTAGGAATCGTCCTTACAAGTGAGGAGTTTGGATCTCAGGGCGAACGGCCTTCTCATCCCGAACTCCTTGATTGGCTTGCGGTCGAATTCATGGATGGGGGATGGGATGTTAAGAATTTTCTTCGCCTTCTCGTCACTTCATCGGTCTATCGCCAGAATTCTCATGTCAGCGATGAGATGGCTGTTCTGGATCCCGACAATCGTCTTGTTGCCCGTGGTCCTCGGGTCCGGCTTTCCGCGGAAATGATCCGCGACCAGGCTCTCGCGGTCTCGGGTTTGTTGAGTTCGAAAATGTACGGTGTTCCGGTTCGTCCGCCCCAGCCAAATCTTGGTCTCAAGGCTGCCTTCGGAGGCGGCACTGATTGGAGCACAAGCTCTGGCGAGGAAAAGTTCCGTCGTGGCGTTTATACTAGCTGGCGTCGTTCCAGTCCGTATCCTTCCATGGCGACCTTCGGAGCTCCCAATCGCGAGGTTTGCACTGTGCGGCGTGGGAATACCAACACGCCGTTGCAAGCTCTCGTGACCTTGAATGACCCGGTCTACATAGAAGCTGCTCAGGCTCTCTCTCGACGAATGGTGGCGCACAAAGGGTCGGTCGCTACCATGATTAAACATGGCTTCCAACTTTGCCTTTCTCGCTCTCCTAACGAGCTTGAAACTTCTCGCCTGATCGCTTTCTACGATTCTACACGCAGCAAGTATGCCGCCGACCAAAAGCTCGCGCAGGAAATGGCCACCAATCCCATCGGTCCAGTTCCTAAAGACATCGATGTCGTAGAGCTTGCCTCCCTCACCGTTGTTGCGAATATCCTTCTCAATCTTGATGAGACCTTGATGAAACGCTAGAATCTCCAACCAATTTTCATCGTATGAATCCACAGTTAGAAAGCCTGCAATACAAAACGCGGCGGCACTTTTTCAAACAATGCTCCATGGGTCTCGGCGGGGTTGCGCTTAGCGAGATGCTCGCGTCCGATGCTATGGGCTTAGAAGCTCCGAACAATCCCCTCCTTGCTAAGCTACCGCACTTCGCGCCCAAGGCGAAGCGGGTGATTTACCTTCACCTCACTGGATCACCGCCCCACCTCGATCTGTGGGACCACAAGCCCGAGCTCGTGACGCGCGACGGCCAGGAATGCCCGGACGAATATATCAAGGGGAAGAAGTTCGCCTTCACTTCAGGAACCCCCAAACTGATGGGAAGCCCCCGGACTTTTAAACAGTATGGTAAGAACGGTCTTTGGATGTCTGACGCGATTCCGCACTTGCACGGCGTGGCTGACGATCTCTGCATCATCAATTCGATGACTACTGATCATTTCAATCATGCTCCCGCTGAGCTTTTCGTGCACACTGGCTTTCAGCAGCCAGGCCGTCCTTCCTTCGGAGCCTGGACTACCTATGGTCTGGGATCGGAAAACCAAAACCTTCCCGGATACGTGGTCCTTATCTCAAGTGGAGTGCAGCCGAATGGCGGGAAGAGTTCTTTCGATTCGGGGTTTATTCCGTCTGTCCATCAAGGC
>CALBIN010000532.1 GCA_937893275.1 uncultured Opitutia bacterium
GAGGACAAGGATCCGGGTAAATATAATAAACTCGCAGGCACCCTGCTGGCGAACGACGAGCACTATATGCAGCATTGGCTCTCCTTTTGGAACGATGCCTTTCGGAACAGCTACACTCGGCAGTATCACGGTGGAAACAAGTACCGTTTGACCAATTGGTTGAAGGCGTCGCTCAAGGCTAACAAACCTTACGACCAACTCGCTCGGGAAGTGTTGAGTCCGACAGCCGGCGACCAAGCAGCCTTTATTGACGGCATCAAGTGGCGGGGGACGGTGAATTCCTCTCAAGTCGTCGAGATGCAGGCTGCCCAAAACGTGACTCAAGTTTTTCTAGGTCTCAACCTCAAGTGCGCTTCCTGCCATGATAGTTTTATCAACGACTGGACTCTGGATCAGTCGTATGCCTTTGCCACCGTCTTCGCAAATGCCCCGATGGAGAAGCATCGCTGCGACAAGCCGACCGGACAGAAGGTTTCCGCGAGCTTCATCTATCCCGAGCTGGGAGAAATTGATCCGAAAGCCTCGCGTAACGTTCGCCTCAAACAGTTGGCCGACCTCATGACGAAGAAGGAAAATGGCCGGTTTTCACGGGTCATCGTCAATCGGTTGTGGGCATCATTCTTCGGTAGAGGTCTCGTCGAACCCGTAGACGAAATGGATAATTTCCCTTGGTCGACAGACCTTCTCGACTGGCTGGCTCATGACTTTGCCTCGAATGGGCACGACCTCAAGCGCACCATGCGAATGCTCGTTACTTCTCAAGCTTATCGATTGCCCGCGATCGAACCTGTACCCAATCAGAAACCAGGCAAGTTCATCTTCCAGGGTCCCCTCACTCGGCGTCTACGGGCTGAACAATTTATGGACGGACTGGCGCAACTCGGCGAAGCGGCTGCGCCACCGGCCAAACGCCCGGCTTTTCAGCGGCATGGCCTGAAAAACCTCGATCGCCTCATGCGCATCCTCGGGCGCCCCAAACGCGATCAAGTCGCTACCTCTCGCGATGATCGCCCCACCACCCTTCAAGCCCTCGAACTGAGCAATGGCGACATCATGCACAAGGCCGTTCAGAACGTCGGCAACCGTTGGGCCGCCGGCAAGCGAGCCCCCGGCATGTTGATCGATGACCTCTTCAGCAACGCCTTCCTGCGTACACCTGGTGTTGAAGAAACAATCGCCGCGAAGGCACTATTGGGTGAAACGCCGAGTGCTGCAAACGTCTCTGACCTCGTATGGGCGCTAGTCCTGCAACCCGAATTTCAACTTATTTATTGATATGCAACCTCGACGCGAATTTCTAAAGACTGCTTCCACCGCCACCTTGGCAGCCCTAGCTGCAGGCTCACCCGAGCAAGCCGTAGGTTCCACGCCAAGATCTGAATGGCCAGAGGCCAAGGCGGATTCGGTCATCATCCTCTGGATGGGAGGCGGTATGGCCGCACCCGACACTTTCGACCCCAAGCGCTACGTTCCCTTTGAGGTAGGTGTCCCGTTGGAAAAGATAATCAGCACCTTTCCCGCCATCGATACCAACGTGGACGGAATAAAAATCACTGAGGGATTGGAGAATATCGCCCAAGTGATGGATCGAGGAACTTTAATCCGCTCCCACAAGGTAGCCGATTTGGGGCACATACTGCACAGCCGTCACCAATACCATTGGCACACGGGGTACGAACCTCCTATAACCGTCGCCGCACCCCACATCGGATCGTGGGTAGCCAAAAGCCTAGGTCCTCGAAATCCAGCGATCCCCCCCTTCATCGACGTCGGGCAAGTGATGAACGCAGGCGGCGAGACGGAAGCCTTGAAAGCCTTTCACACAGCCGGGTTCCTCGGTAGCGAGCACGGTCCCTTCATGAT
The DNA here is from genome assembly GCA_937893275.1 of uncultured Opitutia bacterium. GTDB lineage: Bacteria > Verrucomicrobiota > Verrucomicrobiia > Opitutales > Seribacteraceae. The sequence goes on from CALBIN010000532.1 coordinate 1,864, forward strand.
TCCCAATCCAGACCTAGCCGCCAAGGCCGTCGAACCTCCTCCCGGGATGGATGTTTCGCGTTTCTCCAATCGTTACAAGGCTTTCGAAAAACTGGCAAAGGCTTCGCCCGTATTGAGGCACGGTTCCTCCTATCAGCGGGAATCCCTTCTGCGTTCAATGGACAGCGCCCATCGCATTCTCGGCGACAAGAAGGCAGCTCAGGCATTCGACGTGTCGCTCGAGGACAAGAACAACTTAGCCAAGTACGACACGGGACAATTTGGTCGCGGCTGTTTGCTGGCGCGAAGACTGGTTGAGGCGGGTTCCCGTTTCATCGAGGTCACCACGGGTTATTATCCTTTCAAAAAATGGGATACGCACGAGAACGGGCACCTCACCGTTAAAAAGATGAAGGAGGAAATCGATCGGCCTATCGCTCAACTAATTCTCGATCTTGAAGCTAGAGGTTTGCTCGATCGGACCTTGGTGGTGCTGGCAAGTGAGTTCAGTCGCGACATGATCATCGAGGGAGTGCCGGGCAGTTCGGCCAGAGATCAATCTCGAGCCAAGACCGACGTCCTCAAGGAAATGAAGCACTACGGGCAACACCGTCATTTCACGGGTTCCGGGTCCGTGCTCATGTTCGGCGGAGGTATCAAGAAAGGGTTCCTTTACGGCAAAACGGCTGAAGAGCGTCCCTTGCTGTCGATCGAGAATCCTGTAAGCATTGCCGACCTTCATGCCACCATTTATCACTCGCTCGGAATCCCGGCGGATCACAACTACGAAATCGAGCGTCGCCCCTTTTATGCCACCAAGGACGGCAAAGGGAAACCTGTTCTCGATCTATTTGCTTAGAAACCGGCTTTGGACGGACTTTGATTCTTGACCGCTGAAGCGTTGTGGATTCGCTAGTCGGCATGGATTCCAAACGACACACTCGCATGCCTCTCCATAAAAACGCCGGCTTTGTCCTTTTCGTCATTTTTGCTCTTGCCTCCGTTGCGGTGGGCGATGTCAAGACGCCTGCCATTTTCGGCAGCAACATGGTTCTCCAGCTAGATCACGCCAATCCCGTATGGGGTTGGGCGGACATGGGTGAAAAAGTATCCGTAACGATTGCAGGACAATCCCACGCCACCCAAACGGACAAAAACGGCAATTGGCGAGTGACGCTCAAACCGCTCAAAGCCACGGGCAAGGCGCTCACCTTGTCCATCAAGGGAAAGAATGAACTCAAATACGAAAATATTTTGATCGGTGAAGTGTGGGTCTGCTCCGGGCAGTCCAACATGGGTTGGTCCGTCAATAGTTCGGACGACTCCGACTTGGAGCTCATGACCGCTGATTTCCCCAACCTGCGATTGATCAGTGTTCCACCAGTCGGAACCCAGGAACCCCAAAACGATTTCAAAGGACAATGGGAAGCCTCCACGCCCGACAGTGCTAAGAACTTCTCCGCAGTCGGCTACCTCTTCGGCCGACGGCTTCACCAAGCGCTCAAGGTCCCCGTAGGCCTGATCGACAATGCATGGGGCGGATCCGCTTGCGAGGCATGGATTCCAAGAGACCGTTTGAATGCAACGCCCGTCGCCAAGCCCTACATGGAACTTTGGAAACAGACCGAGGGGAACTATGATGCCAAGGCGGCCCAGGAAAAACATGAAGCGCAAAAAGCCAAGTGGACCGAACAAGTCAAGAAAGCCAAGGCGGCCGGCAAACCGAGGCCTCGAGCTCCCAGAGCGCCTCGCAACCCCTTGACCGGCCAACACCGCCCGGCCAATCTTTACAACGGCGTGCTCAACCCGGTCATCGGGTACGGAATAAAGGGCGCCATCTGGTATCAGGGAGAGAGCAACTCTGGTCGCGGACATGCCTACCGTGAAGTCTTTCCGCTCATGATCGAGACATGGAGAAGGGATTGGAAACAGGGAGATTTCTCTTTTTACTGGGTACAGTTGGCCGATTTCATGGGAGAAGACGAGGAACCAGTGGACAACAATTGGCCCGAACTTCGGGAGGCCCAGACCCTAACACTCGACAAGCTCGACAACGTGGGCGAAGCGGTCATCATTGACGTGGGAGAAGGTAGGGACATTCATCCCCGCAACAAGCAGATCGTGGCCAATCGACTGGTCCGTAACGCGCTGGCCAAGGATTACGGGATCAAAATCCCTTACCAGAGCCCCCGTTACAAGTCGATGGAAACCAAAGTGGGCAAGGCTATCCTCACCTTCGATCACTTCGGCACTGGTCTCTATACCTTCGACGTGCGCGAGCCGGTCGGATTCGCAATCTGTGGGAAAGACAAGAAATTCGTCTGGGCCAAGGCCAAGCTCGTGGGCAAGGACAAGGTCGAAGTCTGGGCGGAAGGAATTGATCAACCGGTAGCCGTCCGCTATGCTTGGTCAAACAACCCCGTTTGCAACCTTTACAGCAAGACTGGATCCGTAACCCTCCCCGTAACTCCCTTTCGCACCGATGACTTCCCCATGGTGACCGAGGGAAAATAAGACTCACACCGACCCACACCCCATGAAAACTTCACTCACAATCGCCATCTTGGCCTCCTTCCCCATCCTGCTCCAAGCAAAACCCACCTTGGAGGTCGTACTGGATGCCTCCCAGGTGAAGAACCCCTTTGGTGTCGCCTTCGATGAAGATGGCAACGCCTATGTCGCCGAGTTCATGGGAGGGCATGTTCACAAACTAACGGCGGAAGGAAAGCTCACTACGATTTCCGGCAATGGAGAGAAGGGGTTCGCTGGAGATGGCGCAGATGCCAAGAAAGCGGTTTACCATGGGATGCACAACATTGTGAGAACTACCAACGGAGACCTCTATATTTCCGATGCATTCAACAACTTGATCCGCAAGATAGACGGCAAAACGAACCTTGTCTCCACCATCGCCGGCGTCCCCGGCAAGAAAGGGTTTTCGGGAGACGGCGGACCTGCCGCAAAGGCCCAGTTAGCGAATCCCATTTCTATCAGCCTCTCAACTGACGAAAGTGTTTTGCTCATCGCCGACATCAACAATAAGCGCATACGCGGTATAGACCTGAAGTCCGGTGTCATAAAGACACTCGCCGGCAACGGGGAGAAGGGCAAACCCAAGGCAGGCGAGAAAGCCACCGAGCAACCACTGGCCGATCCGCGAGCCTCCGCGATGGACGCCAAGGGGAACCTCTACGTCCTCGAGCGAAATGGCAACGCCCTCCGGATCGTATATCCCGACGGACGCATCTTCACCTTGGCCGGCACAGGAAAGAAGGGCACCCAGGACGGCCCCGCCAAGAAAGCTACTTTCTCCGGACCCAAGCACCTTTGCCTGGACAAGCAAGGTAAAGTCATCATCGCGGACGACAACAACCACCTCATCCGCCTCTACGATCCGAAGACCAAGACCGTGTCCACCATCCTCGGCGGAGACGCCGAACCCAAAACTAAACTGAATCGACCCCACGGCGTGTCCATCGCTCCTGATGGCGCCCTTTGGGTTAGCGACAGCTGGAACAACCGTGTTGTGATTTTAAGAAACTACCAACAATGAAGAACGTCATTCGATTTCTCGCCCTCTTGTTCACCTCGGTCACGGCGACTCAAGCCGCCGACCTCCCCAATGTCCTCTGGCTAACCAGCGAGGACAACGGCCCCCACTTGGGATGTTACGGCGACGAGTACGCCACCACGCCCAACCTGGACGCCCTCGCGGCCAAGGGCATGATCTACACCCGAGCAATATCCAACGCCCCCGTATGCGCCCCCGCCCGCACCACTATCATATCAGGCATGTATCCGCCCTCCACGGGATCCGAGCACATGCGCAGCATGACCAGCCTGCCTGCTGGTTACAAAATGTACCCAGCCTACCTTCGAGAACTTGGGTACTATTGCACAAACAAGTCCAAGGAAGACTACAACCTGCGCAAGGAAGGTGAAGTGTGGAATGAAAGTGGCGGGAAAGGACATTGGAAAAACCGCCCCGACAAGAAGCAACCTTTCTTCGCCATATTCAACTACACCGTGTGCCACGAAAGCCGAATCCGCAAACGTCCACACACTCAGGTCCATGATCCGGCCAAGGTGCGCGTGCCCGCCTACCACCCTGACCATCCCGAAGTGCGCAAAGACTGGGCCCAGTACCATGACAAGTTGACCGAGATGGATCGACAGGTCGGGGCTCAGCTCAAGGAGCTGGAAGCTGCCGGAGTCGCCGACGACACCATCATTTTCTACTACGGCGACCATGGTTCGGGAATGCCCCGCAGTAAGCGCTGGCCCTTCTTCTCCGGCCTCAATGTCCCGCTCATTGTGCATGTTCCCGAAAAGTGGAAGCATCTCGCCGCCTCCGACTACAAAGTTGGTGGAAGCAGCGACCGCCGCGTAGGATTCGTGGACCTCGCCCCCACCCTGCTCAGCATAGCTGGCAAGAAACCGCCGCCCCACATGCAGGGACATGCCTTCATGGGCAAGCACGAGGCTCCCGCTCAAGAGTACGGGTACGGTTTCCGCGGTCGGATGGACGAACGCTACGACATGGTGCGGAGCGTGGTCGGAAAGCGCTACATGTACATTCGAAACTACATGCCGCACAAATTGTACGGCCAACATGTGGGCTATATGTTCGTCACCACCACTACGCAGGTTTGGAAACGCCTCTACGACGAGGGCAAATTGAACGAGGCCCAGAGTCACTTCTGGAAAACCAAACCGGCCGAGGAATTGTACGACCTCGAAAAAGACCCGGACGAGGTTAACAACTTGGCTGGATCCAAGAAGCACCAGAAGGTCCTGGACCAAATGCGCAAGGCTCACCGTGAACATGTTGCCAAAATACGCGACGTGGGCTTTCTGCCCGAAGGTGAAATCCACTCTCGTTCCCAAGGTTCCACCCCCTACGAGATGGGACACGACGACAAGAAGTATCCTTTCAAGAAAATCCATGCTGCCGCCGAAATGGCTTCCTCCATGCGAAGCCAAGATCTTCTTGCCATCACAAAGTTACTCGACGACGACGATTCCGCGGTCCGCTACTGGGGAGCCCTCGGTCTCCTCATGCAGGAAAAGGCGGGGGTCAAAAATGGGCATGCCAAACTGCTCGAGGCCTTGAACGACAAATCGCTTTATGTTCGGGTAATCGCAGCCGAGTCCTTGGGCAAATACGGTTCCAAGGAAGACATCGCCAAAGCTGTCGAGACACTTGGCAAGACGGTCGACCCGATCAAGAATGGCTGCTTCCCCTCGATGCTGGCAATGAACGCCATCGATCATCTGGACGACAAATCAAAGTCCCTCATCCCCCTGATTCAGTCCATGCCCCGCACCCCCGAAAACGTCGACGGGCGCTTTAAGGGCTATGTCGGACGCCTCGTCGAGACCACCCTCAAGGAACTTGGCGCCCAAGCCAAAGCACAGCCAAAGCCCAAAAAGAAAAAGGACCGGGAGAAGGACCAGAAAAAGTAATCGATCCTAGATCACACAGGGCAGAAGGACGCCATCCTTCATGCCGTGAATGATTTTCTTGTCGGCGGGGCAAAAGGTGGCGAGAGCTCCCGAAAGTCGAGCATCTCCGTCCTTCACGAAATAGTACGGGCTAAGTCGCAGGCGACCTTCCATGGAAAGTACTTCGCCCGAATCCTCGTAGACGTCGTGACGTAGGCGAGCAGGCTTTCGGAATTCCTGAAGCACTTGAACGGGTTCGGGAAACGTGGCGAGCGCATGGTCGATTGCATTTCCCCACTCCTCGCCCGAGGCGTCGCTCCCTACTACCACGCTACGAGAACCCCAAGCCGTCTCGTGAAAACCGCTGGCCTTGACGACGAGTTCGCGTTCCTTTTTGGATGCCTTTGCCAAGTCGTCCCAAGAGCTCATTGGGGAACCTCCAATGCTTGGGCCAGCCAGTACGGCGCTCGGAGGTAGATCCGCTGGATCCAGAATCCAGGTCGGTGGTATGATCTTGCGGAGGAGTTTGAAATCGCGCTTGGACAGATTTTCCCGCCAAAAACTCTCCAGTCTTTGATGCCAAAAGAGACCAAGCGAAGATTTTTCTTCCTGAAAGGTTCTCATGGGGGAACTGACAACTACTACTCCCCGTTCAACCGCTCGGCAAATTTCACGCATGATGGGAATTTCGGCATGATCGAACAATTCCCAGAATCGATATACGATGTCTTGCTTCTCGCCATCGAAGAACACCCCTTCGGGTCGGGGTTTCAGTTGATCCGGTCGGGCAACTTTCACCTTGTGTCCGCGTTCGCTCAGGACTTCGGCCAACCACTCCATTTCAGGGCGATAATCGGCGGATTCCTCGCTGACCGCCACCAAGATCGAGGGATTGTCCGTATCGGGACACAGCGAAGCGAGGCTTTCCATAAAAGATTCCGGTATGTCGTGAGAATCTTCACCAAGGTAAAGCTTTTCCAAAAAAGCAGTAAGCCCAATGCCTCCGGGAACAGAGTCCAGTTCCGTGAGGGCAAAACCATTAGCAGTGACAATCAGGTCCGGGCGCAGGACAACAGGGGAAGCCCCCTTCACGGCTTTGACGGCGCCATGCTCGATAAGCCATTCGGGTTTTCCTGCATCCAGGTATTCCGCTACCCATGGCGCCGTGAGGTCGCCATTACGCAAGATTCGAGAACCGGATCGAGATTTCAGGTAAAGACGTTCGAGTGCTTGGTGAAAAGCCAGGCAGGCTTGACCGATCGAATGCAGTTCCTCCACCGAATCATCGGGCAAGGACCAAGGTTTCGGGGAAAGCCTCCAACTCTTCTCGGCAAAGAGAGGTCTTTCCAATGCCGATCTAAGAACGGACAGACTGAGAGGTAATGCGGACAATGTAGAAAGTCTCGTTAATTCGAAATCGAGATCGAAAGGTTCAGTCGTCGATTTGAATTTCCTTGTTTCTTTGGCGAGGGCAACCTGCTCGAAGCCATCCGTTCACAAAATTATCGAGGTCGCCGTCCATTACGGCTTGTACTCCTGAGGTTTCCACACCGGTTCTCAAATCCTTGACCATTTGGTAGGGCTGAAAGACGTAACTGCGGATTTGGTTCCCCCATCCCATTTCACCTTTTGCCCCATAAAATTTTTCCATTTCCGCTCGCTTCTCGTCTTGTTGTTTTTCGTAAAGACGGGACTTGAGGACACGCATCGCCGTTTGCCTGTTCTTCAGTTGCGAGCGCTCGTTTTGGCACTGAACAGCGATGTTTGTGGGGAGATGAGTAAGACGGACAGCCGAGTCCGTCTTGTTTACGTGCTGGCCGCCCTTTCCGCTAGAACGATAGGTGTCGACGCGCAGATCGTCATCCGGAATGTCCATCTCCACATCGTCGTCCTCGACCTCGGCGATCACATCGACCGAACAGAAGGAAGTATGCCTGCGTTTATTCGAGTCGAAGGGGCTGATTCGGACTAACCGGTGCACACCTCGCTCCGCCTTGGCATACCCGTAGGCGTTCAATCCCTCTATTCGAATTGAGCATCGGCTAATTCCCGCCTCTTCCCCGGGTTGGAGGTCCTGCAATTCAACACTGAAACCTCTTCGCTCGGCCCAACGGACGTACATCCTCATAAGCATATCGGCCCAGTCGCAAGACTCCGTGCCACCGGCTCCGGCATGAATGCTCAGCAAGGCCGGACGGGCATCGAATGGTTCGTTCAAGAAGCTGGCGACTTCCAAATCTTCGACTTGGGACAAGGCGGATTCAAGAGTGTCGACGAACTCTTTGCTCATTTCCTCGTCTCCTTCATCTTCCTCGCACAATTCGCACAAGGCTTCGACGTCTTCGACTTGTGCTCGAAAGTCCTCCACCTTGGAAACAGTCTGCTTCAGGCGGTTGTTTTCGGATCCGACTTTTCTCGCGGTGTCCTGATCATCCCAGAAAGATGGCGACGACATAGCTTCCTCGAGCTCGGCAATCTTCTTTTTCTTTTCGTCGCACTCCAAGAACTTCCACAAGTGATCCGTTCTTTTGATCAATCCCTGCAACCTCGTCTTGTCTTCCGGTAAAATCATTCAATTCCCAATGTTAAATTTCAAAAGCGTAGCCCTCCGGCAATTCTTCGTGTAGACCGCACTCGCGTTTATGCCCAGCATTACGAGCACCCTCTCGTGAGGAAGCCTCGGATAACTTCTTGGTGCTATGCCAGTCGCCCAAGGAATCGTAACCTTGGCCCTCGAGGGGATGGTAGGGCAGATTGTTAGCAGGAAGATATTCGTATGTGCTTCGTTCGTCCCAATCAAGAATCGGGTAGATTTTTACTATCCCGTTCTGAATCTCGACATAGGTGCGATCGGCGCGACTTTTCGATTGCCCTCTACGCAAACCCGAAAGCCACCCTTTCGCATTCATTTCCTTTAGAGCTCGCTGCATCGGTTCGACTTTGTTCATCAAGTTATACCTCTCCATTCCTTCAGCTCCTTGCTCCCAAAGTTTGCCGAAGCGTATTTCCTGATAAGTTTGAGAAAGACCACTCGAGAAGGTTTTCGGCCTTATTTCGAGTTTTTCACACAAGGTTTCTGCGTATTGGTAAGTTTCGGGGAATAGGTAACCCGTATCCACGAAGATGATTGGGATTTCCTTGTTCACCTTGCTCACCAGATGAAGCATGACAGCGCTTTGCAGGCCAAAGCTCGTGGACACAACGAGATCCCCGCCGAAACGATTCCATGCCCAAGCCACCCGACCAATCGCATCAAGCTGTTCCAGTTCCGTATTCTCTGAGGTGAAATCCTTGTTGTCCGCCTTCATTGTATTAATGGGGCAAAAGATTGATCATGCCATGTGTAACGAATTTAGTAAAGAGCAGGCTTGCTCATAGATTAAAAGCATTGCTTCTTGCTCAAGTCCCCCGAAATCTTATTTCTTTCCACATGGACTCTATCGAACGGATGGTAAGGCGAACACCTGAATTGAAAAGCTGCGCAGAGAGTGTTCGGCTCGCCTACAACGCCCTGCTCACTTGCTTTCGTAACGGCAACAAACTCCTGTTGTGCGGTAATGGTGGCAGTTGCGCCGACTGCGAACACATAGCGGGCGAACTCGTCAAGAGCTTCTATAGAGATCGTCCCCTCGATACCGAACTGGCTGAAAAACTGGGCCCTAACCTTGCCGCCAACCTGCATGGCTCGCTTCCAGCCATCCCTCTTGCCTCTTTTACCACTTTTCATACGGCCTTCGCCAACGACGAGAATCCCGAGTATGCATTTGCTCAGCAAGTAGTGGGTCTTGGTAACTCCGGCGACGTGCTTCTCGCAATCAGCACTTCCGGTAATTCGGCAAATATTTTGCATGCGGCGGAAACAGCTCATGCCATGGGGCTCCAAGTAATCGGGCTTACGGGAGAAAGCGGAGGTAAGCTGGCTCCGCTTTGTGACGTCGCCGTTTGCGCTCCTGAAACCGACGTCGCTCGCATACAGGAGTTTCATCTACCGATCTACCATGCCCTCTGCGAAATGATAGAGGAAGCCATGTTCGGCTAACTTCTGTCTTCCCCATGCCCCTCATGACCGACCTTCGCGAGCAATTTCCCTCGCAGAAACTTTCCCTTGTTCGAGAAATCGCCGAGGACGTTGCCGAAGCCGGTGGTCGGGTTCTTTGTGTTGGCGGTTGCGTACGTGACGCTCTGCTCCAAATAGCAGCAGAAGAGTTCGATCTCGAAGTCAGCGCGATCGACCCCGAAGACCTCCGCGCTCTTTTAGCCCGCAAGCACTCGGTCGATGAATATGGCAAATCATTTGGCGTACTTAAGCTGAAAGGCCAGCCTGTAGAAGTGGCAGTGCCCCGTTCGGAGACCAAGAGCGCCACCGGTCATCGGGGGTTTTCCGTCGACGTCGACCCCCATCTCCCCTTTTCCAAAGCCGCGGCTCGGCGCGATTTCACGATCAATGCAATCGGTCTAGATCCTCTTACGGGAGAAGTGCTCGACCCACATGGTGGCATGAAGGACTTGGATGCTCGCATCCTGCGATACGTCGGTCCCGCCTTTGTTGAAGACCCTTTGCGGGTTCTGCGTGGCATGCAGTTTGCCGCTCGCTTCGACCTG